>JAAZOE010000237.1 GCA_012797915.1 Candidatus Zixiibacteriota bacterium
ATGACATGGGCGTTCGCGGCCGGAATAACATCGACCCGCACGGTCGCCGGGGCGGGAGCGACCGGAGGCGGGGGCTCGACCGGTTTGGTCTCGGTTTTGGCCGACGTTTCCGTCTTGGACTGTGTTGTCGTCCGGGTCGCGGGAGTCTGCGTCGTTGGCGGATACGGCTTGACCACAGCGTTCAGCTTGGCGGTGTCGGTTTTCGGCGGAACGGTCGCCGGCGTGGCCGCCGGTTTTGGTATGACGGTGTCGGCCGGCGGCTTTGGCTTGATAGTCTCCGGTTTTTGGACCTCGACCGGAATCGCGGGAGCCGGCTTTGACGGCGTCTGGGCCGTGCCGGCCGGGCCCTTCAGCAACTGCCAGCCGACCACCGCCGCCGCGACAACCACCACCGCGGCCAGGATGTAAAGGATCGATGATTTCTTCCCCCGGCCCCCGTACACCTGCGGCAGGTTCTTGAATTCCTTGGCCATCTCCGCCATCGTCTGAAACCGTTTTCGCGGATCGGGGTGGGTCGCCTTCATCAGGATTCGCCGCAATTCGGGCGAGAGCTTCTCGGTGGCCGTGCCGCCCCATTCGGCAAAGTTGGGATTGACCGGATTGCGGTACGGCAGCGAACCGGTGATGAAGTTGAACAGGGTGATGCCGGTCTCGTAGACGTCACTGATGAACGGATTATAATCCCGGTCTCCGGCCTGCCGTTCCGGCGCGGCGAACATCGGGGTCAGGGTCTGATATCCGGTTTTGGTGGCGTCGCCGCCGATTTCCTTGGCGATGCCGAAATCGATCAGGTAGACATGTTCGTTCTTGTCGATAATCAGGTTCCCCGGCTTAATATCGCGGTGGGCGATTTTCTTTTCATGGGCATAGGCCATGGCCTCGGTCAGCGCCAGGGCCACCTTCATGAACAGGTCGGGGGAAAGGGGCCCCGATTCCTTCAGGATTTTGGCGCCGTCGCGGCCGTCAATGAAGGCCACCACCACGGCGCCCTCATCCGGCAGGAAATCGATCACCCGGCATATGTTGGGATGATCGAGCAGGCAGAGGATTTTGGCTTCCTTGTTGAATTTCTCCCGGGCCTGGACCCGCTTGAAGAACTTGATGATCAGCCGCTGTTCGGGAAGGTTGACGTTGAAACCGGAATACACCTCGCCGAATCCCCCCCCGCCGACATAGGCCCCAACCTTGTATTTGCCGCCGATAACCCAGCCGAGGATGCCGAGGGGGTCGGGGGGCGGCGGAGGCGTCCCCTCCGGGGAAGCCATCGATTGGGTGTCAAAATCATCCGGCATGGCGGCTCCCGTTTGTTTCGGTGGCCGATCGGTTCGCGCGAAAACACGAGGCATACAGAGAGTCACGACATCCCTGTCATACCCCCTTGCCCAGTCCTGAAAGATAAATCTAGATACCGGGGGAATCAGCCGCAAGTTTTTTTTCGCCCGCCGCCGGTCGGCAGCCCGGTTACAAGATCCACCGACGGACCGTCTCCCCCGATAGTGGCTTTTCCCGAACACCGGTATAGGAAGGAAACCATAATTTTGCGGCAAGCGCTTGCCTACTGTTCAACTGTTGAATAATGGGCTGTAGGTTCTAACCGATTGGCCGATAATATAATTGGAAGACATTGGCGAAAATGCCACCACCTCCGCGATGGGGCACACCACTTGCAAACCATAGTCCCGAAGGACGTGGTCAAAGCGTGATATGCCGTCGGGATCGGGGAGGTCTGTCCCGAGGCAGTCCCAACAAGGTGGGTCGGTATGGCGCCAAAAAGAAAAGAAAGGTACAGAAAGCCAAAGAAAATCTGCTGGCATCTGTATAGCCTGCAGACCCTGAACCCGGAGAAATTCATCCGCGTCATCGACAAGATCCTCCGTCGGGAGTTCATGGTAATCAAGTAATTACCAGCTTCCGGCCCAAGGCGGACAGCCCCGGATGAAACTTCCGGAAACCGGCTTTCCTGCGCGCCGATCGGTTCCGAGGAACCGTAAACATCCCGGTATTTTTAAGCTTGACATCATGTGGGGGTGAACCTATACTTGGATGTTTTTCTGGCGGCAGGGACGCTTAAACTGGATTGTATGCCTATGTTTGATGACAAGATTACGGTCATGATTGTTCCCCGAGGGCACGGGGAACTCAAGCAGTTCGCCATCTCGATCAAGCTTCTTTGGGGAGCGGGTATCTTCGGCGTTTGCTTCGTGCTTCTGAACCTTTTCCTTCTGGCCGACTATTTCGACAAACGGGTTGACCAGGCCAAGATGGCCCAACTCCAGCAGGAAAACGAGGTTCTGGCACAACAGTACGCCTCCTTGGAGCATTCCATTTCCGGTCTGAAGGAAGGGTATGGAGAGCTGGTGGCGAAGGAAGAGGCCATTCGGACCATCTTCGATCTGCCCGCCATCGATCCCGACGCCCGGATGCTCGGTATCGGCGGTCCCACCTACCTGGAAAGCGATTCGATAACCAAGGCGGCGGCCTCGGCCCAGCGGATCACGACCGATGTCGATGAGCTGCTGCGGCTGGCCAGATTCGAGCTTTCCCGGTATCAGGAAGTGTATGGTTTGTTGTCCGACCGGCGCAACAAGCTCGACCATACCCCCTCGATTATGCCGACCAAAGGATATGTTTCGCGGGGATTCGGATATCGGACCGATCCGTTTACCGGCTTGAATCAGTTCCATTCCGGTTTGGATATCGCCAATCGCCAGGGAACCCCGGTCTATGCCCCGGCCGACGGCAAGGTGACCTCGGTCAGCGTATTCAGCGGTCTGGGCAAAACAGTCGTCATCGACCACGGATACGGGATAACCACCCGGTATGGCCACCTGAGCGCCTATGAGGTCCGAGCCGGCCAGGCCGTCAAACGGGGCGACTTGATCGCCCGGATGGGCAACACCGGTTATTCGACCGGGCCGCACCTTCATTACGAGGTCTTTCAGTACGGCAAGCCGGTAAACCCAAACAATTTTATCATCAACAACTAACTCCGGCAACGACTTATGATAAACCCGCCCCTCGGGGCGGGTTTTTTATTGACCAAAAGCGGCCAAACTGGTATATTGTATCCGCGAAGGGGCAAAAGGTGGGCGACGGTTCCCCGGGGCTGATTCTTCATCCAGTGTTATTCCGGTGTCCCCGGCTGTAGCGACAAGCGTCGGTTTTCCTGTATTTTGTCGTATAAATAGTACTTTTTGGGGAACTCGGATCGCGCAAGGGTGTTTCAAATATAAAGTGACCTTTAGCGGTCCATATTGTTCGGTTATCGAATGGAATCGCCAATAAGGATATGCCTATGAACAAGACGATCACCACACAGCGACTGCGGCCGGCCGTCCCCATCGACGATCAGGATGAGCGGGAAGTCAAGGAAATCATCCGGCGCGTCAAGGGGGGGGATCAGCGGGCCTTTGCGGAACTGGTCGACCGGTACCGCAACCAGGTGGCCGCCCTGGCGTACAAGATGCTTGGCGATTATGACGAGGCGGCGGATGTCACCCAGAACGTCTTCGTCAAAACCTCCCAAAACATCTGGCGCTACGATGAAAGCAAGCGGTTCTACACTTGGCTGTACCGGATCACCGTCAATGCCTCCATCGACTACATGCGCAAGCACAAACGCCATCGTCATGAACCGCTGGAAAACGTCCGCGACACGGTCGAGAATTTCCGGGACAATCCGGAAAGCAACTTCCAGACCAGCCAGCTGCGGGCCTATATCAACGCCGCCACCGAGCGGCTGAACGGCAAGCAGAAATCGGCCTTTGTCCTGCGGGACCTCGAGGGGTGCCAGATCGACGATGTGGCCAATATCATGGATATGCCCGAGGCCACGGTCCGCTGGTATCTGCACCGCGCCCGACAGAAAATAAAAAAGGACCTGCTGCGGCGTTGTCCCGGCCTGTTGATCGCGCTGGGAATCAAGTAATCAGTCGGGATCGACAGACCGGCATTGGGGGGTCCCGGCATCAAACTCTAGCCCGGTTATCGACCGGCCAGGTCGAGACCGGGTTTTTTTATCCTTTGACAGCCCCGAAATCGTGCCGATATATTCAAGGCGACCATCGGAACAAAGGCTATCAATGACGGCTTGTCCATTAACCCGGAAAGAGTCGAGATTGCGGCATGAATGAAACTCCCCCGGATAAAATCACCTTCCCGGTGATCGGCTTCAAAGAAAAAACCGATGCCGACAAACTGGTCGAACGCCTGAAAAGACTGCCGGGGCTTCTGCGGGTTTCCGCCGCTGCCGGCGACGGGACAGTTTCTCTCATGATTGCCGACCCGAGGCGTCGAAACGAGGCGATCGCGGCCATTATCGCGGAAATCGGGCAATCCGGGCTGTCGGTCCGGACGGTTTCGGTGGACGTCGATATCCTGAACATGCGTTGCGCCGGATGCGTGGCAACTCTCGAAAACGGGCTGAAGAAAATCCCCGGAATCACCGGTGTCCAGATCAACTTCGCCACCCAGGTCGGACGGGTCGACCTGGTCGACGGCCTCTACGATCGCAACCGTCTGTTGGACGACATCAAAAGCGTCGGGTACGAGGCCGTCTTTCATATCGATGACCGCGCCGAGGATCGCAAGGATGCGGTCCTGCGACGGGACCTGGCCCTGGCGGTCGCCTGCACATCGGTCATCTTCGTCCTGCACATGGGCCAGCACCTGTTCCGTCTCTTCACAATCGACCACACCGTCTCGGCCGTTATCCAACTGATCCTGACCCTGCCGGTCTTGTACGCCGGGCGGATGTTTTTTGCCGATGCCATCGAGCGGTTGCGGCATCTGCAGACCGACATGAACAGCCTGATCGCCCTGGGATCGGGCAGCGCCTTCGTCTACTCGCTGGCGGTGACCCTGCCGATGCTTATCGGCAACGGCAATCATATGTCGGCCGTCTATTATGAAACCACGGCCATGATTCTGACCTTTATCCTGATCGGCAAGTACCTCGAAGCCCGCGCCACGCGCGAGGCGCGCGATGCCGCCACCGGGATGTCGGAGTTGATACCCCGCAGGGTAACCCGGGTGACCGAATCCGGCACGGAAGAAGAGATTGCCATCGGCGATCTGCGTCTCGGGGATACCGTCATCGTCCGGCCGGGGC
>JAAZOE010000238.1 GCA_012797915.1 Candidatus Zixiibacteriota bacterium
ACAGGATATCCAGCGTCATTACCGATACCTGCCGAAACCGGCATTGGATCTCGTGGCCGAAAAGATGGATTTGCCCATCGCCCAGGTGTATGGCGTGGCGACCTTTTTTCGGGCCTTCAGTCTCAAGCCGAAAGGCAAGCATCACATCTGTGTCTGCACCGGTACCGCCTGTCATGTTCGCCAAGCCGATGTCATCGTCGACAAATTTCAGCGCGATTTGGGTATCAGTCCCGGTGGAACAACCTCCGATCAGCAATTCAGCCTGGAAACGGTCAATTGCCTGGGGGCCTGCGCCTTGGGACCGTTGGTCACCGTCGACGAGGTGTACTACGGAAACATGACCGTGGCGAAGGTCGACCGCATGCTGAAGGAACTCAAAAACGGGGGCGCCAGCGTAGCCAATAATGAGGAGGATTCATGAACGCGACGCGTCTTGCCTCGCCCTCGGCGCTGGAGGATTTCCGCGCGCAGCTGATCAAACACCGCCAGGAAGAAAAAACCACCATCACCGTCTGTTCCGGAACCGGGTGCCTGGCGTGCGGCTGTGAAAAAGTCAGCGCCGCCATGCATGAGGCGCTGGTGGCCAGTCATCTCGACACGGTCGTCGAATTGAAGCGGACCGGGTGCCACGGTTTCTGTGAACGCGGCCCGCTGGTGGTCATCCATCCTCAAGGCATCTTCTATCAGCGCGTGAAGCCGGGGGACGCCAAATTGATCGTCGACCAGACGATCAAGGCCGGACAGACGGTGCACCGCCTGCTCTACACCGATCCGCAAACCAAACAAACCATCATGCATGAGGCGGACATCCCGTTTTACAAGAAACAGATGCGTCTGATTTTCGGGAAAAACGGACATATGGATCCGACTTCCATCAATGACTATATCGCCCTCGGCGGATACGCCCAGGTAGTCAAGGCGTTGGCAATGAAGCCGGAGGAAATCATTCAGGAGATCATCGATTCCGGCTTGCGCGGTCGGGGCGGCGGGGGCTACCCGACGGGAAAAAAGTGGGCCACCTGCCGCAAGGCCAAAGGGTCGCCCAAGTACGTCATCTGCAACGCCGACGAGGGCGATCCCGGAGCTTTCATGGACCGTTCGCTGCTGGAAGGCAACCCCCACTCGGTGATCGAGGGAATGGTCATCGGGGCATACGCTATCGGCAGTAACGAGGGGTACGTCTACGTCCGGAACGAATATCCGCTGGCGGTCAAGAACCTGCTCTTCGCCATCGAGGCGGCCGGCGAACTCGGTTTGTTGGGCGAGAATATCCTCGGTTCCGGTTTCGATTTCCATCTCGTGGTTTCGCGCGGCGGCGGGGCGTTCGTCTGCGGCGAATCGACCGCTCTCATGGCTTCGCTGGAGGGCAAGACCGGCGAGCCGCGGGCCAAATACATCCATACCGTGGAATCGGGGCTGTGGGAAAAGCCGAGCAATTTGAATAACGTCGAGACCTGGGCCAACGTGCCGGTCATTATCGAGATGGGAGCGAAAGCATATGCCGATATCGGGACCACGAATTCCAAAGGCACGAAAGTGTTTGCCCTGACCGGCAAGGTGAACAACACCGGATTGGTGGAAGTACCAATGGGCATTACCCTGCGTGAAATCCTCTATGACATCGGCGGCGGCGTCAAGGGGAACCGGAACTTCAAGGCTGTCCAGACGGGCGGACCGTCGGGGGGGACGCTGATTGTCGAAACCAGCGAGCGGAAAATCCACGACAGCCTGGTCGCCCACGGCGACCTCCGGGAGGACGAGGAAGCCCTCAGCCTCTTGGATCTGCCGATTGATTTCGATGAACTGACCAAAGCCGGATCGATGATGGGTTCCGGCGGCATGATCGTCATGGACGAAGACTCCTGCATGGTCGACGTGGCCAAATATTTCCTGAATTTCCTGCAGGAAGAAAGCTGCGGCAAATGCCTGCCCTGCCGGGAGGGAATCCGCAAGATGCTAGCCATCCTGACCCGGATCACGGACGGACAGGGACAGATAAGCGACCTCGAGGAACTGGAAAATCTCTCGCAGGTGATCATCGATACCAGCCTGTGTCAATTGGGCGGGAGCGCGCCGAACCCGGTCCTGTCGACCATCCGGTATTTTCGGCAGGAATACCTCGCTCATATCCTGGAAAAACGGTGCCCGGCCGGCTTGTGCAAGGCGCTGGTGTCTCATGCCATCACCGAAAACTGCACCGGCTGCCACGCCTGCCTGAAATCCTGCCCGACCGGCGCCATTGTCGGGACACCCAAACAGCTTTATTCGATCATCCAGGACAAGTGCATCCAGTGCGGCGCCTGTTACCAGATCTGCCAGTATGACGCCATTCGACGGGTCAAACGGGGCGAGGGGGAGGCGATACAGCAACGGGCGCGGGATCTGTGGAAACCGGCGGCCAAACCCGAACCGGTCGCGGCAAAATAGGAGACGACAGCATGGCCAAGGTGAATATCAAGATCGACGGTCATCCGATCGAGGTGGAAAAAGGGTCGTTTATCCTGGAGGCCGCCAAGGCGTTGGGAATTTCCATTCCCACCCTGTGCTATTACCCGCATATGACGCCCTACGCTGCCTGTCGCATCTGCGCCGTGGAAATCCGGGACGGCAAGGGGTGGTCCAAAATCGTCACCGCCTGCAATTACCCGGTTTGGGATGGCATGGAGGTGTTGACCACGACCCCGCGAGTGCTGAACGCCCGACGGGTGAATCTGGAGATGCTGATGAGCCAATGCGCCCCGGTGCCGGTTTTGCAGGAGCTGGCCCGAGAGTTCGGCATCGATAAGCCGCGGTGGGGCACAGGCGAGGACACCTGCATCCTCTGCGGTTTGTGCGTCCGGATCTGCGACGAGGTCGTCGGGGCCCACGCCCTGGCTTTCAGCGATCGCGGCATCCATCGCCGGGTGGCCACACCCTTCGATGATACCAGCAGCGACTGCATCCTCTGCGGCGCCTGCGCCAGCGTCTGCCCGACCGGTCATATCACTATGGAGGACATCGATCAGCGGACGGTCATCCATCGCGACTTAACCCTGGGACCGAACGCGGCCATCAGCCTGCCCTTCCGTCAGGCCGTCCCCAATGTTCCCCGCATCGACCCCCAGCGGTGCATCCATTTCACGACCGGCGGGTGCGGCATCTGTTCCCAGGTCTGTCCCAAGGAATGCATTCATTATGACGATGTCGATACGTTCGAGGAGATCGAGGCGGGGGCCGTGATCGTGGCCACCGGCTTCGACAACTTCGACCCCACACCACTGAAGCAGTACGGGTACGGCCGTTACGCCAACGTCATCACGGCGGAAGAGTTCGAGCGGATGAACAACGCCGCCGGACCCACCGGGGGACACGTCGTCCTGGAGAACGGCCAGGAGCCCCGGTCCATCGCCATCATCCACTGTGTCGGCAGCCGCGACGAGAACCATCACTCCTACTGCAGCCGGGTCTGCTGCATGTACGCGCTCAAGTTCGCTCACTTGGTTAAGGAAAAGACCAACGCCGAGGTCTACCAATTGTACATCGACTTGCGCAGCTTCGGCAAGGGGTACGAGGAGTTCTACCAGCGGATTCTGGACGAGGGCGTAAACGTCATCCGTGGCCGCGGGGCCGAGGTCATTCCCTCCGGCAACCGGCGCAAAGACGAGGGACCGCTCCTGGTGCAGTGTGAGGATACGCTGATCGGACGGTTCCGGGAGATCCCGGTCGACATGGTTATCCTGTGCACGGCCCTCGAGGCCCGGCGGGATGCCAAGGAAACCGGCCGGAAATTCAATATTTCCGTGGGGGCCGACGGGTGGTTCATCGAGGCGCACCCCAAACTGGCCCCGGTGTCGACCAGTACCGACGGGATCTTTCTGGCCGGTACCTGCCAGGGGGCGAAAGACATTCCGGATACGGTCGCCCAGGGGGGGGCCGCCGCGGCCCAGGCGATGAAACTCCTCTGCCTGGGGGAGGTATTGCTCGACGCCGCCTACGCCGAGATCGACGAAACCTATTGCAGCGGTTGCCGTCTGTGCAATGATCTCTGCGCTTATTCGGCCCTCGAATTCGACGAGGCGAAGAAGGTCAGCCGGATCAACCCCGCTCTGTGCAAGGCCTGCGGGACCTGCGTCGCCGCCTGCCCGGCCGGGGCCATTACCGGACGCCACTTCACCGACGATCAAATATATGCGCAAATCGAAGGGATGTTGACATGAGCTTCGAACCCAAGATTATCGGCTTTTTGTGCAATTGGTGCAGTTATACCGGCGCCGATCTGGCCGGAACGGCCCGGATGAAGTATCCCGCCAACCTCATGAGCATCCGGGTTATGTGTTCGGGACGGGTCGATCCGGGATTCGTCCTCGACGCCTTCCGGCGCGGGGCCGACGGCGTTCTGGTCTGCGGCTGCCACCCGGGCGATTGCCATTATGTCGACGGCAATCACAAGTGCATGCGCCGGATGCCGCTGACCCGGCGCATCATGAAAGGAATGGGTATCGACCCCGCCCGCCTGCGCCTGGAATGGGTCTCAGCCTCCGAAGGCGCCCGCTTCCGGGAAATCGTCTCCGAGTTCACCGAGCAGCTCCGGCGGATGGGTCCTCTCGAACTCAAGGAAATCGAGTTCGACCCGGCACTGGAAGGAGCACATCATGCCTAAGCCAAAACTCGCCATCTACTGGGCCGCCTCCTGCGGCGGTTGCGACATCGCCATCCTGGACATCGAAACGAAGATCCTGGACGTGGCGGCCTTCTTCGACGTCATCTTCTGGCCCTGCGCGATGGACTTCAAGTACGACGATGTACGGGCGATGCCGGATAAGTCCATCACCCTGACCCTCTTCAACGGCTCGATCCGCAGCAGTGAAAATTACGAGATCGCGCAGTTACTGCGGGCCAAATCGGTGGTTCTGTGCGCCTTCGGCAGCTGTGCGGCGGAAGGCGGCATCCCCGGCTTGGCCAACTTCCATTCCAAGGAAGCCATCTGCGAGTACGTGTATAAGCAGTCGCCGTCGCTGGAACCCGGCAACGGCACCATGCCGCAGCCGGAAGTCCGGGCCCCCGAAGGGTTGGTCCGGATCCCGGTGTTGTGGAATACCGTCCGCTCGCTGGACCAGGTGGTGGACGTCGATTACGTGATCCCCGGGTGCCCGCCGCAATCGGACCAGATCGCCGCCGTGGTCGCGGCCGTGATCGACATCCTGAGCAACGGCAAACCCCTGCCCCCGAAAGGGACCGTTCTCGGCGCAACCGAAAAGACCTGCTGCGACGAATGCAAGCGGACTCGGAACGTGAAAAAGATCAAAGGCTTCATCCGGCCGTTCGAGCACCTTACCGATCCGAATGTATGCCTCCTGGAGCAGGGGATTGTCTGTATGGGACCGGCCACGCGGGCGGGATGCGGGGCCAAGTGCGTCAGCGCCGGCGTTCCCTGTCGGGGATGCTACGGCGCACCGACCAACGTGCGGGATCAGGGGGCCAAGATGGCCTCCGCTCTGGCCAGCGTCATCGATTCCACCGATCCGGAAGAGATCGAACGCATCCTCGACTCGATCCCCGATCCGCTGGGCACGTTTTATCGTTTCAGTCTCGCCGAATCGACGCTCAGGAGGACTCAGGTATGAAGGAGATTGTCATCGACCCGATCACCCGCTTGGAAGGCCATGGGAAGATCCACTTGTTCGTCAACGACGACGGCTCACTGGCCAATTGTTACTTCCAGGTCCCGGAATTGCGCGGCTTCGAAAAGTTCTGCCAGGGACGTCCGGTGGAGGAATTGGCCCGCATCACCACCCGCATCTGCGGCGTTTGTCCCGATGCGCATCATCTGGCCTCGGCCAAGGCGGCCGACGCCGTCTACGGCGTGACCATCCCCCGGCCGGCCTTTAAACTGCGTGAACTCCAGTACAATGCCTTTTTCGCCGGCGACCATACCACCCACTTTTACGCGCTCGGGGGCCCGGATTTCGTCTGCGGTCCCGATGCTCCCAAGGGGGAGAGGAATATTCTCGGCGTCATCGCCAAGGTCGGCCTCGAGGCCGGCAAGAAGGTCATCGAGCAGCGTGCCCGGGGACAACGGGTCATCGAGATCATCGGCGGCAAGAAGGTGCACCCGGTCACTGCCCTGCCCGGCGGCATGTCGAAACGCATCTCCAAGGATGAGCAGGCGGAAATGATCGCCATCGGCGACGCGATGGTCGAATTCGCCAAGTTCACCATTCAGGTGTTCAATACCATCGTGTTGAATAACAAAGCGTACGTCGATCTCATCCTTTCCGATACCTATGCCCACCAAACCTACAACATGGGGCTGGTCGACCAGAACAACAAGGTGAATTTTTACGACGGCAAGGTGCGCGTTGTCGGCCCCGACGGCAGGGAACACGCCAAGTACGAACCGAAGGATTATCTGCAATACGTTGCCGAGCACGTCGAGCCATACAGCTACCTGAAATACCCGTTTTTGAAAAAGGTCGGGTGGAAGGGATTTGTCGACGGCGTCGACTCCGGCGTCTATAAAGCCTCGCCCCTGTCCCGGTTGAATGTTTCCGACGGCATGGCCACGCCGCTGGCCCAGGCGGAGTATGAGCGGTTCTATGAGACGTTGACCGGCGATCGGTCCGGACGAACGATGGTTCATTCCACCCTCGCCACCCATTGGGCACGAATCGTGGAGCTCGTCTTCGCCTGCGAATCGGTCGCCAAACAAGCACGCGACGAAGAAATCACTTCCGATCACATCCTGGAACCGCCGACCTCGATTGTCGGCGAGGGGGTCGGGATCGTCGAAGCTCCCCGGGGCACTCTAACGCATCACTACAAGACCGATCAAAAAGGGTTTATCACGGAAGCCAATCTGATCGTTGGGACGACCAATAATAATGCCCCGATTTCGATGTCAATCAAGAAGGCCGCCGAGGGTCTGGTAAAGAAAGGCACCGAAATCACTGATGGAGTCCTGAATCGGATAGAGATGGCTTTTAGGGCTTATGACCCATGTTTCGGATGCGCCACACACTCGATCGTCGGCCAAATGCCGCTGGAAGTGTACCTGCTTGATGCCGGATCAGGAGAAGTCCTTCAGGTCGCAAGGAGGAATTGTTGAAACCGATTTTTGTTTTGTGTTTGGGAAATGACATTCTTACCGATGATGCTTTTGGCGTCGAAATCGCCAAGGCCCTGATGAAGTACCACCCATACTCGGACGTCGCTGAAGTCGAGTTTGCGCCGGTAGCCGGGTTTTCACTTCTGGAATTGCTATGTGATCGAAAGAAGGTCCTCATCGTCGATACCATCCAGACCTACAACTGCCCTCCCGGAACATTGCACTTCTTCCCGGCTGGTCAATTGGTGCCATCGAATAATCTCGTGAGCAGTCACCAAATCAACCTCCCGACCGCACTCGCTCTCGGAGCGGAACTCGGCCTGGCCATGCCCGATATCATCGATATTCTGGCCGTTGAAGCCCAGGATGTGACGACGGTCGGGATGATCATGACCCCGCCGGTCGAGCAGGCCATCCCCGATGCCCTCAACCAGATCGGTGACTGGATTCGAACACAGGCCATTATGCTGCAAATTTTCGGAGGCAGAGAGCCAAGGGCCCACAGCTCGACGCAACAACATTCCATGCCCGGAGACGCGGCATAACGGTTCCATGGGAATGCCCCCCCGGAACACAACATCCTATACGCGTATAATCCGGTCGATGGAGGGGTTCCTTCACTGAGTGATCACCGAACTTCCCGAGGTCCGTCCGCCGCAAATAAAGAATAGAATTGTGTAGACGTGGTACGGGTTTGTTGGACAGTATGGCGGCCTGGTTAAGGTGGATTTGGTTTGATTCATCATGCCGCCATGCTTTCCCAATATACCTCCATCGGGGT
>JAAZOE010000239.1 GCA_012797915.1 Candidatus Zixiibacteriota bacterium
CGCCAGACGGAAATCGAACAGAAATTCAACACCTATCGTGTGACCATCGATTCGCGGACCCTGAGCGATAACCAGGTCGATTCCATCCTGCGCCATTCGCACAATTCGGCCGAGTTGGAAGCGGTCTGGAAAGGGAGCAAGCAGATCGGCGCGGCCGTGGCCAACGATATCATCGCCCTGGCCAAGGTCCGCAACCAGGCGGCCAAATCGCTCGGTTTTGCCAACTACTACGAGATGGAGCTGAAGCTGGGCGAACAGGAACCGGCCGATATCGCCGCTCTCTTCGATCAACTCGACAGCCTGACCCGCGACGCGTTTGTCATCCTCAAGGGGGAAATCGATTCCGCCCTGGCTGTCCGCTACGGCCTCTCGAAAGACCAACTGCGCCCCTGGCATTATCAAAACCGGTTCTTCCAGGAGGCGCCGACGATTTACCAGGTCGATCTGGACCGTTTTTATCGGGGCAAGGATGTGGTCGAGCTGACCCGCGCTTACTATGCCGGCATCGGCATCCCCATCGACAGCATCCTGGTCCGCAGCGATCTCTATGAGCGTCCCGGCAAATACCAGCATGCCCAGTGTTACAACATCGATCAGAACGGCGATGTCCGGGCCATCTGCAACGTCCGGAATGATTACTACTGGATGAACACCATGCTGCACGAGCTGGGCCATGGCGTCTATTCCTACTACTTCGACCGCCAGTCTCCGTGGGTCCTGCGCGGCTCGGCCCATGCCCTGACCACCGAAGCCGTGGCCAATTTCTTCGGCCGGCTGGCCGGCAATGCCGAATGGCTGGCGCAGGTCGTCGGCGTTCCAAAGGCGGAGGCCGACCAGGCCGCCGCCGATTGCGCCCGCATGACCCGGCTGGAACAACTCGTCTTCAGCCGCTGGGCCCAGGTGATGGTCCGCTTCGAACGGGCCTTTTACGAAAACCCCGACCAGGACCTGAACAAGCTCTGGTGGGATCTGGTGGAAAAGTATCAGGGTTTGAGCCGTCCGCCGGACCGTGCCGAACCCGATTGGGCCTCCAAGATTCATCTGGCCTCCGCGCCGGTCTACTATCACAACTACCTCATCGCGGAGCTGTTGGTCTCACAGTTCGTCGAAACCATCGGCCGCAGAGTCCTCAATGCCGCTGATCCATTCAGCCTGGGTTTTGCCAATGACCCGAAGGTCGGAACCTATTTTCTGGATCATGTCTTCCGGGTGGGCAAAGCGTATCCCTGGAACGAGATGATCGAGAAGGCGACGGGAGAAAAACTGACCCCGGCGTACTACGCCAAGCAGTTCGTCGGTGCGGACTAAGCGGAATCAATCACTCGATACGACCGGATAACAAAAGCCGGGGCCGGCGGAAGACCAGCCCCGGTTTCTTTGAGTCGGAGGTCGGACTTGACCCGACATGATGTTGCCATCGGGGGATTTTGAGTCCTTTGCGTCTACCAGTTTCACCACTCCATCAACAGTAAACCGAAGATGAAACCAGAAGAGATCGCCAAGCGATTTTAGTATCGATCATCCGAAATTCCGCTCGCGCCCCAGGTCGCGACGGATCAGCGCTATCTGCCCACAATGATAGAAATCATGCCCGTACAGGAGCAACATCGCATTCAGCGGAGAGTCCTCCCAATTGGGCGCAATCTCGCGCCTGGTGACCAGATGCTCGTCCGACGCCTTCGCAAGCCGCGCCAGCACCCTCTCCTGAAACTCATAGAGCTTCGCCCGAAGCTCCGTCATCGGCGGGAAATCCTTCTGCCTGTCCGGTGGCTTGGCACCTTTTCCGAAGAGCTTGTCCCATCCTTCCGGTGGAACAAGGGTGCCATCGAGTGTTTTGGCCGCAAGCATCGCGGCGAAGACAAGATGTCCGGTCTGCCACTTGATGTGATTCGGACTCGTGCCGATCGTCCGCAACGACTCCTCCTCGGTTATATCATCGATCATTCTCCGAATGATATGATGCATTGTCTCAATTTGATGTCTGAGGATGTCCCGGTGATCAATGTTCATACATCCCTCCTGGTAAGCCGTCAAGACCACATGGACATTTCCGCCTATAATCTAAAAGACAATTTCGGATTTAGCAAGTTGCCTAAAGCGCCTTTGTGACACCCCTACCGGTTTACGCGTTTCGCGGAGAACGGGAATTCGCCGGAGGGGAAACGCCCACAGGAGGGATTCGGGCAGGAAGGGGTTCCTGCCTGCGCGGCAAAATCGTGCTTTCACCGCCTCTCTCCGGGGGTGAGGGTAAAAACGGTCCGCCATCATACGAAAAGGGGATGGCGGTGGGCCATCCCCTCGAAATTTTATGCCGGAGGTCGGACTTGAACCGACATGATGTTGCCATCGGGGGATTTTGAGTCCCCTGCGTCTACCAGTTTCACCACTCCGGCGTATGTCTTTTCGGCGCCGCCAAGTATACGACGGCTCGGCCGGTCTTGTCAAGGGGATAATCTCTGTCGCGACGAACGGGAGAGACCCTTGCCGGCAATTGCGAAACCGGGTGTTATCGATATAGGGTTTAGAACCGGATGGATCCGGAGGAGGTGTCCGGGAGCGCGTCCCGGTTCCGGTGGGCCGGGTAGGGCCCCCCCCTGGTGTGGACTCGGCAGCTGTCGGTCGGGGCGGTGGCCTGGGTGAAAACCTCATGGACGACCGTGGGGCAGTGGATAGTGGCCAGCAGGCCGGTTTCCGCACAGACATCGGCCGTTACGATGCCGGAGGGAGCGGCAAAATCCTCCACCGGGAGATCCCGATGGGCCGTGAGCATGATGCGGACCCAGACCGGCAGGGCATTGACCGCTCCGGTCATATTGTATCCGATCGAGGTCCGGTCGTCGAAGCCCATCCAGACGCCGGCGGTGATTTGGGGGGTAAACCCGATAAACCACGTGTCGGTGAAGTTATCGGAGGTGCCGGTTTTGCCGCCGGCGGGACGAGTGAATCCCCGGGCCCGGGCGCCGGCGCCGGTGCCGCCGGGTTCCAGCACCGACTGCAGGAGGCTGACCATGACGTAGGCCGTCTGTTCGGCCAGGACTTCCTCTTTCTGAACGGCCGCGTTGTCTTCGAGGACGTTTCCGTACCGATCCACGATTTTCAGGACGAACCGGGGTTTGACGCGGATGCCGCCGTTGGGGAAGACCGTATACGCCGAGGTGATTTCGTTTAAAAAGACTTCACTGGTACCGATAGCCAGCGACGGCACCGGCCGCAACGGACTGGTAATCCCCATTTGTTGGGCATAGAAAACGGCCAGTTCCGGGTGAATCTTGAGCAACAGCTTGATGGCAATCATATTGCGGGACAGTTTCAAGCCTTCCCGGAGGGTCATCCGCCCCATGTACTCGTCGTCGAAGTTATGCGGACGCCATTCGGGGGCGCCGGGGATATTGATCACGATGGAGTTGTCGTAGAGGATCGAGTCGGGGGTCCAGCCGTTGTCCATCGCGGCCGTATACACGAACGGTTTGAAGGCCGATCCCGGCTGACGGGGGGCCTGCGTGGCCCGGTTGAACTGGGTCTTGTCGAAGTCGTGCCCGCCGACCATGGCCAGGATATCGCCGGTTTTATTGTCGATGGCGATGGCTGCCCCTTCGATTTGTTTGTAGCGGCGCACCTGTTGGCCGTCCTTGGCGACCACAAAGGTATAATTGGGGTCATCGGCGTCGTAGCGCGATTCAATCAGGCGCTGCAGGGAATCCAGATGCCGGGTCATGGCCTCCTCGGCCGATTGCTGGAGCGTCCAGTCCAGGGTGGTGTACACCTTCAACCCGCCGTTGTACAGCTTGTCGGCGCCATAGGTATTTTCGATATACTGACGCACGTATTCGGTGAAATAGGGCGCGCCGCCGATATCCTCCGGCTGCGGATTCACCGTCAGCGGTTTGGCCTCGAGCGCTTCATACTGGTCCCGGCTCAGGCCGCCGAATTTGTAGTAGGCATACAGGACGCGGTTGCGGGCCTGGAGCGATTTATCCGGGTTGTTGAAGGGGGAATTGATGGTCGGTCCGCGCAGCATTCCCAAGAGGATGGCGCAGTCGCTGACGGTCAGTTCGGAGGGCTTCTTGTTGAAGAAGACGCTGGCGGCGGCGGCGATGCCATAGGCCCGGTGAAAGTAGTAGAGATTGAGATAGGTTTCCAGTATTTCGTTCTTGGAGTAAGTCCGCTCCAGCTTGATGGCGGTCAGCGCCTCTTTGAATTTGCGGGTGAGCGTCTGTTCCCGGTTCAGAAACAGCATGCGGGCCACCTGCTGAGTGATGGTGGAGGCGCCCCCCTCGATTTTCATCTTGAGCAGATTGTTGATCGCGACCACGACGATTCGGCGGGGGTTGATCCCCCAATGATCGTAGAAATCCTGATCCTCCACGGCCATAAGCATTCTGACCATATGCGGAGGGATTTCGGCGAAGGGGGTCAGCGTCCGGTTCTGGTTGAAATATTCCTGCAGGAGGGTGCCGTCGGCGGCATAGATTCTGGTTTTCAGCGGCGGTTCGATATTGTAGACTTCCTCGATGGACGGCAGTTCATACCGGTATACATGAATCGTCCAGAGCACAAACCAGACCAGCAGGCCGGCCGCGACTGCGGTTGCCCAGATCGCCACGCGGCGATACCAGGGCCGCCGGGGCTTCTGCTCGATTTCCGTTTGGTCGTCGACCATAGCAGTCAACCTAAACCGCCGGCGTCTTCCCGGCAAGGAAAAACATTGCCATTTGCTTATACATTTTATATCCTGTTCAGGTTAAGATAGATCGGAGGATTGACCCGCGTGAAAATCGACCTGCAGGACCCGGAATTGACCCGGCAATTGGCCGTCATCCGGCGGGGAGTGGTTGAGCTCCTGCCGGAAGAAGAATTCGTCGAGAAGTTGTTTTTTGCCGTCAAGGAGAACAAACCGCTGCGGGTGAAACAGGGCTTTGACCCGACGGCGCCGAACATTCACCTGGGGCATACGGTCGGGTTGCGTAAGCTGCGCCAGTTTCAGGACCTGGGTCATCAGGTGGTGCTGATCATCGGCG
>JAAZOE010000240.1 GCA_012797915.1 Candidatus Zixiibacteriota bacterium
AATCCGAACCAGTCGATAGTAGGCGGCGATAGCCGAATCGGCCTGCCCCGATTCGCGATAATATCCGGCCAGGTACCACAAGGCATCGAGGTTGACCGTATCCAGGGCCACCACCTTTTGATAGGCCGCGACCGCCGAATCGGATTTCCCCGCTTGCCGAAAACAGTTGGCGATGAGCAGCTGGACGGCCGCATTTTTCGGCTCGATCGAGGCGGCGACATTCAGCGCGTCCTGGGGACGCTGCACGCGATACAACAGCTCGGCATAATCGGTGCGGATGATATTCGAGGTCGGGAAATACTGCAGCGCCTTCTCGTATTCGCCCAAAGCATCGGTATAGGCGCCGAACATCTCCAGCAGAACAGCGTTGACGAAATGGTTATACCCCTGCGGCGACATCGCCTGCGGCGGGGTCAGCGGCCTTTCCGCGGTTGTTCGAACCGTCCTCGCCGCCCCCCCGCATCCGGCCAGCGTCAGCAGCAGCAGGAACACCCCTGCTCCCCGGCAGAACCGGCCGATCCGACGATAGTTCCTCCGCTGCTCCATCAACTTTTTAACACCCCGGTCCGTCAGGGTTTCCCCGCTTAATCCACAATTTTGAAAAACCGCCGTTTGCCGGCCTTGAAGAGCATCCCGGCCGAAAGCTCCAATTCCATCGATTCGTCCGTGATGCGCTCGTTGTCGACGTATAATCCGCCCCCTTTAATCAGCCGCCGCGCTTCCCCCCCGGTTTTCACCGTGCCGGTCTCCGTCAGAAGCCTGACCACCCATATCCGTTTCCCCAGTCGGGCCAGCGAAAACTCCGGGATATCATCCGGCAAACCCTTGTCGGAAAAGACCCGTTCAAACTCCTCCCGGGCTTCGATTCCCGCTTCCCGGCTGTGGTACATTCCCACCAGCGTCACCGCCAGTTCCTTCTTGATATCCATCGGATTGTATTCCGATGACGCCAGCCGGGCCTTGACGTCGGCCAGGGCGGCAACCTCGATATCGGTCAGCAATTCCCAATAGGAATAAATGAGGTTATCCGGGATGGACATGACCTTGCCGAAGATTTCCCGGGGCGCCTCGTCGATGCCGATATAATTGCCCAGCGACTTGCTCATCCGATTGACCCCGTCGATTCCCACCAGGATCGGCAGGGTCAGGACGCACTGCGGCTTTTGTCCGAACGCCTCCTGAATCTGCCGTCCGGCCATGAGATTGAACGTCTGTTCGGTCGCTCCGATTTCCACGTCGGCCGAGATCATGACCGAATCGTAGGCCTGCATGAGGGGATAGAAGAATTCGTGCATGGCGATGGGAATGCCCTGCCGGTACCGTTTTTCGAAATCGTCCCGCTCCAGCAGGCGGGCAATCGTGAATTTCGAGGCCAGCGCCATGATCTCGCGCAAGCCCATCTTGACGAACCACTCCCCATTGAAATGGATTTCCGTCCGGGATTTATCCACCACCTTAAAAAACTGCTTCTGGTAGGTCTCGGCGTTCTGCATGATCCGGTCATAGGTCAACTGCGGCCGGGTGGCCGACCGGCCCGAGGGGTCCCCGACCAGCCCGGTAT
>JAAZOE010000241.1 GCA_012797915.1 Candidatus Zixiibacteriota bacterium
AGGTAAAATCCCGAGAAGATGGTGGCATAGACGTTCGGAAAGGCGGCGAACAGGGCGCCGCCGCCGGTGATCAGCCAGACTTCGTTGCCGTCCCAGACCGGCCCGATGGCGTTAAGCATGATTCGCCGGTCGGAATCGGATTTGGTGAACAGGTGCAGGGCGCCCACGCCGAGATCGAAACCATCGAGGATGGCATACCCGTTGAACAGGATCCCGACCAGCAGGTACCAGATGCCGTTGAGATCAAACGTGAAGGTCATACCCGGCCTCCCTCCGCGACGACGGACATTTCCGGTCCGTGCTTGATTTTTTGGGTGAGTTGGTGGAGGAAGAGGATGAACAGCAGGAGGTAGACCAGCGAAAACAGGATGATGGAGGTGAGGACGTTTCCGGAAGGAACGGTCTTGGAGACGGCCTCGGAGGTCCGCAGGAGGCCGTAGACGATCCAGGGCTGACGGCCCACTTCGGCCGAGAACCAGCCCATCTGGTTGGCGATCTGCGGCAGGATGACAGACATGACGCAGATCCACAGAAACCAGGTGAGATCAAACAGCTTTCGCCTCCACCAGAGGAACAGGCCCAGCAACGACAGGCCGATGAGGGCCATGCCGATGCCGACCATGATGTGATAGCTCTGAAAGACGAGGTTGACCGGCGGGCGGTCTCCCGGCGGGAACGTATCGAGGCCGGCGACGGGCGTCTGCGTATCGAAATAGATCAGCCAGCTGAGGAAGCCGGGGATTTGCAGGCCGGTGGTGCGGCCGGATTCTTCATCGACCCACCCGAACAGATACAACCCGGCGGGAGCATTGGCCGCGAAATGTCCCTCGAAGGCGGCCATTTTGGCCGGTTGGGTGGCGGAGACGGTCCGGGCGCTGGTGTGGCCGGTGCCGAGCTGTCCCAGCGAGGCAACCACGGCGACCACCAGGGCGATTTTCATCGAGGCCCGGGCGAAGGCCTCATGTCTATTGCGGATGAGGTAGTAGGCGGCCACACTGATGACCAGAAAGGCGGCGGCCTGCCAGGCGCCCATGAAGACGTGGCTGATGCGGTCGAGGGTCGAGGGATTGAAGACCAACTGCCAGAAATCGACGATTTCGGCGCGGGCGGTCTCCCCCAGGCCGACGATGTGGTGGCCGGCGGGGGTTTGTTGCCAGGAGTTGGCCACGACGATCCAGACCGCTGACAGATGGGCCCCGAAAGCCACCATGAGGGTGGCGAAGAAGTGCATTTTGGCGCTGACTTTATCCCAGCCGAACAGCAGGACGGCCAGAAAGCCGGATTCGAGGAAGAAGGCGAAAATCCCCTCGGCGGCCAGGGCGGAGCCGAAGACATCCCCCACGAACCGGGAGTAGGTGGCCCAGTTGGTTCCGAACTGGAACTCCATGACGATGCCGGTAGCGGCGCCGAGGGCGAAGATGAGGCCGAAGATTTTGACCCAGAAGCGGGTCATCTCGTGGTACATGGTGTTTTTCGTGTGGAGGTAGGTCCCCTCCATGATAACCAGGATCAGTCCCAGTCCGATGCTCAGCGGCGGAAAGATATAATGGAACCCGACGGTGAGACCGAACTGGATGCGTGAGAGCAGGGCGACGTCCATAAACCGTTTGTCTCCTTATAATCGAGATATGGTACGCAAATGCCTTCCGGAATATGGGTCGAAAGCAGGGTCGGGATTTGAGGGATGGATTGTCAAGAGAAAAGTGGAGGGGTTTAGTCCATGCGATCGGCCGGCCGCGGGCAGGAAGAGGTTACTCCTTGATTTCCTCGACCGAGGAATCGGAGCGCGGCGGGGTGAGGGCGCTTCGCCGCAGGGATTGCCCCAGCCAGCGGATGCC
>JAAZOE010000242.1 GCA_012797915.1 Candidatus Zixiibacteriota bacterium
AAATCACATTCTTGCCGCCGATATATTCATTGGCCAGCTGATGCCCCAGGGTTCCGCCGGCCGTTTTGGGAATTTCCACCGTATCGCCGGAATTCAATTTGGGGAGGTTCTCCAGGTTCCCACTGGAAATCGCCTCGAGGACGTTGACCGTGATTACCTCTCCTCCGGATTCCTTGGACCGGATGATGGTGACCCGGGTCAGGTCCCCTGTCTCGGTCGCCCCCCCGGCCTCCTTGATGACCGTCCAGAGGTCGGGGATAACCTCGAAGGTCTTCTTACCGGGAGCGACAACCTGTCCGGAGACGAATACCTTTTGCGAATTGAATCCGATCACGGTCACGGTTGCCTGAGATATCTTCTTGTTATACAAAGAGATATTGCTCTCGATCTGGGAAGCCAATTCCCGGCAGGTGAGCCCGGCGGCCGTGATTTCGCCGATAATCGATACAGTGATTTTGCCGTCCTGGCGAACAGTTGCCTCCTGATCCAGCTCAGGAGCCTGCCAGAAGCTGATTCTGACGATATCCTCCGGCCCGATGACGTATTCATCGGCCGCCGTCGCCAAACCGCCCGGCCCGGCCAGCAGGAGAATGAGAACAACCGGCATACAACGGAGACAATTCCGCATGGTGCAATCCTTGAATGAGTCGATCAGCCTGGTCCTTCTATATAGAATCGACCTGTATCCCTCTATGATTTACCGCTATTTAACCCCTTTTCGACAACCCTGTCAAGGACAAAACCGGCGGGGCGGCTCCGGTCAGTCCATAGGGAGTTATACGTAAGTGCTGGGGGTTCGTTCAAGGCCGAATCGATCTGCCGGGGTCATCTGGCCAAAGAATGATCAAAGAGGGTGCACCGGTTCCGCCCCAGGGCTTTAGACTGCAACAGCGCCATGTCGGCACAGTAAATCAGACGTTCATCGCTGTCGGCGTCGGCGGGAAAGACCGCGCTGCCGGCGCTGATGGTGATTCCGCCCTCGAACCCCTCGGCCAGATCTCCTAGGCCGACGGCCGCGATCGTATCCCGAATCCGTTCCATGGATACCTGACAGGTGGCCCGATCAGCCTCCGGCATGATTACACAGAATTCATCGCCGCCGTACCGGGAGACAATATCGATCGCCCGCAGGGTGCGGACCACCGTCACGCCGATCCGCCGCAAGAGGGCGTCCCCGACCTGATGCCCGAACCGGTCATTATACAGTTTAAAATCATCGATATCGAACAACAACAACCCCAGGGCGCGATGATACCGCTGGGCGCGCAGAATTTCCTCGTGCAACCGCTTGACGAAATAGCGGTGATTATACAGCCGGGTCAAGCTGTCGGTATAGGTCATTGCCTCAATCAGCTGAAATTCCCGGGCATTGGTCATCGCCCGTTGGCCGACTTTCTCCAGGCGGTTCAAAATCCGTCGCTCGTCCCGATCGGCGCCGCCCCGGCCGGACCAGAACAACAGCCCCGGCTCGGATTCCGCCAATGAGAACGCAGCCACGTTCTGAATATGGGCCTGCGCCAGTCGATCGCGAAGGCCGTCGCCTGCGAGCGGGTCATCCGGGTGGCCGATATGATAGACCTGCTGTTTGCCGAGCTGTCCGAAAATCCGATCGAATTCCGGACCATCCAAAATCAGTTCGTCGGGTTTCATACCGAAGGCATACCGCAGACCCTCGCCCTCGGTTTCGGCCCGCGGCGACAGGAACACCAGTTTCTCGGCCTGCAACCCCGCCTTCACTTTGTCGAACAGATTGGCGACCAGGTCCTCCACCCGCCGATGCGTGAACATTTCGATCAGGTGTCCCGGATAATCATCCCCCTCGCGGCTTCGTCCGGAATCGCCTTCCAACTGTTCCAGCCGTTTCCGGTCGCCTTCAACCTGTTGTTCCAGAACCAGGCGGGCCGATTCCAGCCGTTTGATTTGATAGACCGCCGACAGATTCTGGTTGAGAAACAAGAGAAACGACTGGAGAATGGGATGCTCCACAGCCAGCGACGTGCGGATGAAATACACGCCGAACAGATTGCCCATCCAGTGAATCGGGAAGATGATGTTGAACCGTTCCGCATCGATAAAAGCGTTCAACTCCTCCCCCCAATGCTGGCGCAGTTCGGTCGGCGGCCGAATGATGGCCGGAGAAGTCAATTCCTTCTCCAGATCGGTCGTGACTCTGATCCGGTACCTGGCCCGTTTCAGATTCTTCAGGCCGAAAACGAAATTGAGTTCCATAAACCGCTTCTGCTTGCGGAAAAACAGAATGCGGTCGGCCTGGAGATATTTGGCCAGGATATCGGACAGCTGGCAGGCGACGGTTTGTATCTTGCCTTCCGTGCGGCCGGCCCTCAGACTGGCTTCGAGGTCCCGCAGAACCGAGGGCAAATCGGGCAACGGCATGGCCTGTTTCCATTGCCGCTGGCGGATAATAAGCAACCCCCCCAGCACCAGCGACAAGCCGCCGAGTACCATATACATTATGAGGTCAAACACTAGCGCCCTCGTCACCTGTATGGCGGGTGTCGGGCATCCCTTTATCGGACAAACTATTCCAGTTACTATAATAATAGACAACCCGGTTTTGTCAATATAAAATCGCCGGCCTCGACCGGGAGATGAGTCGGCCGGATTAGCCTAGGGGATGGCGTACGGGGTGGATACGAAGGGTTAGATTTCCGGCTTGCGGTCACGCGGGGGATCAATAATAACCGAATCTATATCCGTCCGGCGGCCGCTCTCCTCCGCCACCTCGTCGGCCCTTCCCTCGCCGGCCTCCTTGGAAGCGGGGCAATTTTTGAGTATCACCATGGTGATGTCGTCGTGCTGGTCCTGTTTGCCGATGAATCGGACGATATCCTTCTCAATGGCCGCGGCCACGTCGGCGGCCGAATGCTCCCGGCTCTCCCGGATGATATCGACGACCCGGTCGGTTCCGTAGGCCCGCTGTTGATCGCCCCGCCCCTCGGTGATCCCGTCGGTATAAATCACCAGATAGTCATCGGGCTCCAGGCTGATGGTCGCTTCCTCCAGCCCGGCCGCAAACGCGGCCCGGTCGGTCTTGATTCCCACCGGCATGCCCTTGGCATTGATAAACACGGCTTGGCCGTCACGGCCGCGGTAATGAATGACCGGATTATGCCCGGCCGAGGCGAAATTCACCATCCGGGTGCGGGTGTCGATGACGGCCAGCAGAATGGTGACGAACATGCCCCGCTTGATGTCATCGGCGATATGGTCGTTGAGCCGCAGCACGATGTCCCGGGCGGATCGATTTCCTTTGGCTTCCAGCCGCAGAGCCATCCGGACCATGGCCATGACCAGCGAGCCCGGCACCCCCTTGCCGGAAACATCCGCCACAACCACGCCAAACGTCTCCTCATCGATCTTGACCACATCGAACAAGTCGCCCCCCACCATCCGGGCCGCCCGGTAAATCGTCCCAACGTCGAATCCCCGGATGGTCGGCAGGTGGCGGGGAATGAGGGCCAGCTGAATCTGTTCGGCCAGCTGCATTTCCTTCTGCAGGATTTCCCGCTCGACGATGTTCTTGCGGTCGCGACGGATGCGCATGATGAGTTCATTGAGGGCCTTGGAGATTTCATAGAATTCCTCCGCCCCCTCCAGCGGCAACTGGCTGTCCAGATCCCCCTGGGAAAACTTGCGCACACGGCCGACGATCCGGCC
>JAAZOE010000243.1 GCA_012797915.1 Candidatus Zixiibacteriota bacterium
GATAAACGATAACCCCCACATCACGACCGCGGCGATAAGCAACAGCGACGTCATGTACTCACCCGCTGTTTCTTTTCCAAACTCGACAAGTACACCCCCGCGAAAATCGCCGCCGCTCCGATCAATGTCACGACCGTCAATTTCTCATTCAGCAGCACCATCGCCCCCAACGTGGTGATCAACGGTTCCACGTACAGGTACACGCCGACCTTCGCCGCCGTATGACGGGACAATCCTTCCGTCCAGAGCCAGAACGCCATCGCCAGACAGAAAATCCCCAGAAACACGACCGCCACCCACCCCTCGAACGGCATGACCATCAACCGGGCGAACCCCGATCGTATCATGACCCACGGCGCGATCAGAATCGTCGGCACCATCACCATGATAAACGTCGCCGCCATCGAATTATGCCGCCGCGTGATGATCCGCGCGAAAATCGTATACACCGCCCAGGTGATATTACTGGAAAAAACCAGCCAGTCGTTGACCGATTTCAACCATCCGAACCGGCTGAAATCGCCGTCGGACATCAGAAGCAACACTCCGGTCATGGCCACGATCAACCCAACCGTCGGCATCCACCCAAACGGCTCTTTCAGGAAAAACCAGGATAGCAGCGCAATGAAAATCGGCGCGGTGGTCAATATCCAGCTCGTATCCGTGGCCGACACCGTCTCCATCCCGGCGGCCATGACGAAAAAGTGCAGGAAGATCACCGCCCCGGACAACAGATACAGCAGTTTATCACTCCGCCAGTCGATCGGGATTTTCTTGATTTTGAGAATAATATACAGGGTCGGCGCCGCCAGAAGCAGGCGGGCCGAAATCAATTCCACGGGGGTCAGGTATCGCAGGCCGACTTTGATGGCGATATACGACAACCCCCAGAACAGCACCGGCACGAACAGAAAGAAAACCATACGCTGGACGGCAAATTAAGCGGTTGACCGACTGCCCGGCAAGACCTATCATCCCCTCGTGAGTGGATTTTTACTCTATCTTTCGCTGGCGGTGGCCACCCTGGCGGTGAGCTGGGCGGCCATCATCATCCGGCTGGCCGATGCCGACCCGATCTCGACCGCCTTCTACCGCATGGCCCTGTCGGTGCTTCTGTTGGCGCCGATTTCCATCCCCGGCCTGCGGGCCAACCTGCAACGCCTCGCCGAACGCTCCGATTTCAAATGGCTGGTCGCCTCCGGCGTCGTGTTGGGCCTCCATTTCGCCGCCTGGATAACCTCGCTCAAATTCACCTCCATCTCCAACTCGGTCATTATTGTCGCCACCCAGCCGTTTTTCGTGGCCGCAATGGAGGCCCTGTTCCTGAAAGAAAAAATCTCCCGCCAGGCGGCAATCGGCATGGCCCTGGCCTTCATCGGCATGGCCGTCATTGCCCACGCCGACCTCGACCTCGGCCCCGACCATCTTCTCGGTGACTTCCTGGCCCTTTTGGGCGCCCTCTGCGCGGCCATCTATCTGATGTTCGGCCGGAAAATCCGCCAGACTCTGGACAACCGCCATTATGTCTTCCCGGTCTATCTCATCGCCGCCCTGACCCTCCTGCTTTTCGCCCTGCCGCTGGGGTCGCCGCTGGCCGGCTTTTCAGGCAAAACATGGCTCTGTTTCTTCTTTCTGGCCCTGATTCCGACCGTCCTGGGGCACACCCTCTACAACTACCTGCTGAAATTCATCCGCGCCCATCTGGTGGCGATTACGATTTTGGGCGAACCGATCGGGGCGACCATTTTCGCCGCCCTCCTCTTCAAGGAATACCCCGGCTGGGGAACCTATCTCGGCGGCGGCTTGATCCTGACCGGGATCATCCTGGCCCTGATCGGCAATAAAGAGATAATGACTGATGCTCGGGAGATTGATGAATTTACAATTTAACGGGGGTATTTGGCTCTCAAGGCAAAGTAATAGCAGGGAAATGGGGGATGCGGTCCAATTGGCCTCTCGCCTTTTTGCGAGAGTAATTGATAATTGTAAATCCAACAATTCTATCGGTTTTGGGATCTCGGCGAATAAGCACGCCATCTATGGTTTCTTCACTATAGGCAGGCCTTGGTTTGCCGATGTGGGCATAGAGAACGTCAGCCTCCTTATCATAGTCAAACTTGACTACTATTTTATTTTTGGCGGGAGCCATTTTATAACCCCATCGGGTACTACCCGAGTAAAGTGCGCCGTTACTACCGTTCCGCTATCCGATATATCATATCGGACAGGAACCTTCAACCAATTACCAGAAAAAACCCCAACGCCATAACCAAGGGAACAGAATATCTCTGTGTCTGAATCAAATTTGTCATAGAGAATCATGTCCGGCGTTTTTATGACATTGGGCAACGCATCCAGATAGCTACACGTCATGAACTCCGGGTGTCCTACCACAATATGTCCTTTGCGCTCCGACGTAAGAGTAACGGGCCTATTCAAGGGATCGAGGACAACCCATTCTATCTTAATACTATCATCAGTCATGTTTACTAGGTGAATCACCTTGCTCCGACGGCAATTGGATTTCCCCGAATTCCTTCTCATAAGCCGCGAGTTGTTTGTTAAAAATATGACACAGAACCTTAAAGTGCTGCGGACTTAATTGTACAATATGTTTTGCCTCGACTATCTGCTTTGGCTCATCGCCAAGGTTATTCATCACTGCGTTGCCGAATATCAGTTGGAAATCGTATAGCGACCTGGATACTTTGACAGCATTGGAGTATATCCTTGGAATATTAAGGAATTCTTGATCTGATGAAGGAGTCTTGTTTCCATCGGATTCCATCTTTTCCTCGCTTTTACAAGAAAATACGCAACAAACGAGATTTTGTCAAGTCGTGCGGGCGCCTGCGCTTGGTTAGTAAGTTATTACAGGTCAAAATATTGCGCAATCACTTTTTCTGCGATCCCTATCACATTCAACGTCGCGGCCGGCCTTTTGTTCCAGCCTGACTTAAGACGACTGACTCAATCGATTACTGACAGAAACCACTTGATTTTTCCCGCCCGATCCGTACATTATGCATCTTGAAAAGCGGTAGGAAATGGGGCAGTAGCTCAGATGGGAGAGCGGTACGTTCGCAACGTACAGGCCGTCGGTTCGATTCCGATCTGCTCCATTGAAACCCCAACGCGTCCAACCCTGGGAGACGGCCCGCCGGTTCAATTCCCTTCGTATGCTGAAGATTCGTCGGATTCAGGGTGGCATCATCGGGGGAGACCGAAGGCGCGCTGAGAGGATCGACTCTGCTGGACCGATACCGGTCAGTCCCTTTTTCGGGTCCTGTACAGCGTCGGCCTGCCAAACCCCGCCAGGACCGGAAGGTAGCAACGGTAGGCAACGTCGTCGTGTGATACAGCCACGCCTGAGAAAGTCCGGCTGGCCGGTATCGGTCCACCCGAGATAACCGGATATCCGGCGAGACGAGTATGGCATACCAGGTTCTGGCCCTCAAATACCGTCCCCTCCGCTTCGAGGACGTCATCGCCCAGGAGCATGTCACCAAAACCCTGGCCCGCGCCGTCGCCACCGGACGGGTCGCCCATGGCTACCTGTTTGCCGGACCCCGCGGCACCGGTAAAACCACCACCGCTCGCATCCTGGCCAAAGCCCTGAACTGTATCGAAGGCCCCACCCCGACCCCCTGCAACCAATGCTCCATCTGCAAGGAAATCACGGCCGGGTCGTCGCTGGACGTTCTCGAAATCGATGCCGCCTCCAACACCGGCGTGGACGACGTCCGCACCCTTCGGGAAAACATCCGCTACCTGCCGACCTCCGGCAAGAAACGGGTGTTCATCATCGATGAGGTCCACCGTCTTTCCGGCTCGGCATTCGATGCCCTCCTGAAAACACTCGAGGAACCGCCCGCACACGCCGTCTTCATCTTCGCCACCACCGACCCGCACAAGGTGCCGCAGACCATTCTCTCCCGCACCCAGCGGTATGATTTCCGCCGCGTGAAAACCGCCGACCTGGCCGCCCATATGGAAAAGCTGGCCAAACTGGAAAATATCGATGTCGAACCGGAGGCGCTGTTCCTCATCGCCCGCAAAGGGGAGGGATCGGTCCGCGATTCGCTGTCGCTGTTCGATCAAATGATCGCGCTGGTAGACGGCACAATCACCCGCCAGGCCACCGCCGAAACGCTGGGCATCGTCGACCGCCAGATATTCACGCAACTGCTGGACATCATCGCCGCCGGCAAGGCCGAACCGGTTTTCGAACTGGTGCAGGCGCTCTATGATTCCGGCGCCGACATCACGGAATTCGTCAACGATTTTATCGACTACCTCCGCAACCTGATGGTGCAAAAATCGGCCGCCGATCCGGATGTGTTGCTCGATGTCTCCGCCGCCGAAAAGGAGGCGTTGGTCAAGCAGGCGGCCTACTTCACCGAGGCCGATATCCTTCGCATGATGCAAATTTCGGCCGACCTGCTGGCGGAGTTGAAAAAGGGATACGACGAGCGCACCTTCCTCGAAATCTGCCTGGTGCGCCTGGTGCGGATGGAATCAAGCATCACTCTGCAGGAAGTCATCGAACGGTTGAACCGCCTGTCGGCCTCGGCCGTCTCCGGCGCGCCCGCCACGGCGGGTCCGACCTCGCTGTTCGATTCGGTAAAACCGGCCGCGCCGAAGGCCGCCTCCGTTCGGGCTCCCGCTTCTCCGCCGCCGCCGGTGCCGATGCCCACCGCCCAGGTCGCCGAAGCGCCCGATATTCCCGCCGACACCGGTCGGCCGTTGAATTTGCCCCGTGTCCAGATGGAGTGGTCGCGATTTCTTGATTTTCTCAAACGAAGGAAACCGATGCTGGCCAGCATGCTGGCCATGGGGAAAGTCCGGGCGGTGACCGACGGCGTCATCACCGTCGCTTTCGGCAGCAATTACAGCACCAACAAACAGATCGCCGAGAAGGCCGAAAACAAGGCCGTCATCGAGGAAACCCTGCGGGACTTTTTCAAACTCCCGGCGCGGATGGAATACCAGCTCGACCGGGTCGACACCGCCCCGGCCGAAACCATCCCGGCGCGGGAATACCAAACCCTCGATGCCGAGGAAATCTACAAGGATGATCCCGACTTGAAACGGATGATTGAAGAGATCGACGGCGAGATCATCGGTCGACGAAAAGTGGACGAATAACGATACGGAGGATCGCATGGTCAAGGGCATGGGCGACATGATGAAACAGTTCGCCAGGATGCAACAGCGGATGGAGGAGCTTCAGGTCGAACTGGCCGCCAAGCGGGTGGAAGGCTCCGCCGGCGGCGGCATGGTGCGGGTGGTCGCCAACGGCAAACAGGATATCATCTCCGTCAAGATAGAAAAGGAAGTGGTCAACTCTGCAGACGTCGAGATGCTCGAGGATCTCATCCTCAGCGCGGTCAACCAGGCGCGGGAAAAGGCGGCCGAAGTGCAGGCCCAGGCGATGTCCGAACTGACCGGCGGCCTCAACCTCCCCGGCCTCAACCTGCCGTTTTAGCCATGTATCAGTCCTCCGAATCATTGGGCCGGCTGGTGTCGCTGTTGTCCCGCCTGCCGGGGGTCGGACGTAAGACCGCCGGACGGCTGGCCTTCCATATCCTCAAGATGCCGGTCGAGGAAGCCCGCGAACTGGCCGAAACGATCGTCGCCGTCAAGGAAAAGGTCGGGACCTGTTCGGTCTGTTGCAACATCTCCGAATCCGATCCCTGCGCCGTCTGCACCGATGCCCGCCGCGACCGCTCGATCATCTGCGTGGTCGAGGAAGCCAGCGATATCATTGCCCTGGAGAAGGCCGAGGAGTTCCGGCCGCTCTACCATGTTCTGGGGGGACGGCTGTCGCCTTTGGACGGCATCGGCCCCGACGATCTGAACATCAAGGCGCTGTTGAAGCGTCTCGATGGCTCGGTGAAAGAAGTCATCGTCGCCACCAATCCCGATGTCGAGGGGGATGCGACGGCCATGTATTTGAACAAGCTGATTCAACCATTCGGGGTGAAAGTCACCCGCATCGCCCGCGGCCTGCCGGTGGGCGGCGACTTGGAGTACGCCGACGGCGTGACGATCACCCGCGCCCTCCAGGGCCGCCAGGAGTTGTAGGGAAAAATGAGAGCGAACGATACACAGAGATGTTTTCAATTTTGGACTCTATTTAAAAAGAGATGCGATGGTAAGACACATATGTTCGATGGTTGGGAACCTGTATATGACTATAGATACGGGCCCCTTATTAAAAATATCTATTTTCAGTGCGATATAAGAAAAACCAAGATTGAAGCACAAGCGTACACAGATCTATGCATAGGATCAGCGGATAAGGAGAAGGCTCGCAAGGCAAACGGCGACATTTATGATGCGGCATATGCTGATAGACACAAGATTATGAAGCATTTCGAAGATTTGTGGAAAAAGGATGGGATAGATAAATTCTCAGGCAGATGGATTTGGAAGCGGTGCAATGACAAGGTAAACCGCAGTCTAATTGGTATAGCATTCGACGACAGGGGCTTGACTTCGCCAGAAAAAGATTGGGATTCGATGTGTGATGATCTAAGAGACGCTATCGTTCGCCTTAAAGAAGTGCTGGAGCCATATAACAAATAAACCCCGTGCGCGGTCGGCGGGTGGCCCACCATTTATAGTGGGTCTTTTCCACGAAAAAACCGCTTTCGCCGCACGCCCGGCCCCGTATCTTACGGCATGCCGACCGTCGCCCTCGAAACCATCGGATGCCGACTCAACCGGTATGAAACCGAACGGCTGGCGTCCGAATTGACCTCCCTCGGTTTCCGCCGGGTGGCGCCCCACGACCCCGCCGACCTATATATAGTGAATACCTGCACGGTCACCGCCGCCGCCGATGCCGACTGTCGTAAATTGATCGGCCGGGCGATTCGCACCAACCGCGAGGCCGTCATCGTCGTCGCCGGCTGCTACGCCATCGCCGAACGAGACCGCCTGACGCGGTTGGATGGCGTCAGTCTCGTAGTCGGCAACGATGAAAAATCACGATTGACTCAGATTCTCCGGCAAAACTTCCCGCGCCTGTTCGACACGGCGGACCCGACCAGCGATATCGGGGCGAGTCCCGTTGTCGATTCGAGCTTTCATACAGCCGATGACGTTCTTTCCCCCGATGCGCTTTCGCTCAACCGGCCGCTGGTTAAAATCGGCGATGGGTGCAACCAGCGATGCGCCTACTGCATCGTCCCGGCCGTGCGCGGCCCGCTGACTTCGGTTCCGGCGGAAAGCATCACCCGCGAAATCACCCGGCTGGCCGGCGATGGCTACGATGAAGCCGTTTTGACCGCCGTCCATATCGGACAATACGATGATTCCGGGCGCACCCTGGCCGGGCTGGTGCAAAAGATTCTCGATACCACCGCCATCCGCCGCCTGCGGCTGTCATCGCTGGAACCGAATGAACTGGATGATCCCCTGCTCGATATGGTCGCCGGTAATCCCCGCGTCTGCCGCTTTCTTCACCTGCCGCTTCAGTCCGGTTCCGACCGCATCCTCCGGCTTATGCGTAGGCCGTACACGGCCGCCGACTACCTCAGTGTCGTCGCGAAGATCAAACGGGCCAATCCCGCCATCACCATCGGTTGCGATGTGATTGTCGGCTTTCCCGGCGAAACTGAGGCCGACTTCGAGGAATCTCTCGCCGTCCTCGATTCCGGTCTGGTCGATTACGGCCACATCTTTTCGTATTCCGACCGCCCCGGCACTATCGCCAATGATCTTCCGGATAAGATTCCGCCGGCCGTCATCAAAGACC
>JAAZOE010000244.1 GCA_012797915.1 Candidatus Zixiibacteriota bacterium
CGATTGCGAAACCTCATTCTCACGCCGGTCCTCAACGCCACCGGGATCATCGTGCACACCAATCTCGGACGGGCGCCGATATCGGAGGAGATGATGCGTCGGGCGATCGCCGTCGCGGCCGGGTACAGCAACCTGGAGTTCGATATCGGGCGGGGGGAGCGCGGCCGGCGGGGGGAAATCATCGAGCATCTTCTGGCGACGCTCTGCGAAACCGAAGCCGGGACGATCGTCAACAACAACGCCGCCGCCGTCTTCCTCATTCTCAATACCCTGGCCAACCGCCGCGAGGTGCTCATCTCCCGGGGGGAACTGGTTCAGATCGGCGGCGGATTCCGGATTCCCGATATCATGGCCCGGTCCGGCGTGAAGTTGGTGGAAGTCGGCACGACCAACCGCACCACCGCGGACGATTATCGTCAGGCGGTCACCGACAAGACGGCCATGATTCTGAAGGTCCACCGTTCCAATTTCACGCAAAGCGGATTCGTGGAAGAGACGTCGCTCAAGGAACTGGCCGGTGTGTGTCGCGATCATCATTTGATTCTTGTCCATGACATCGGGTCCGGATTGTTCGGATTCCCGGAGGGGGTGTCCGTCAGCGGAGAACCGACCATCCCCGAGTCGATCCGCGCCGGAGCGGATCTGACCTGCTTTTCCGGCGATAAGCTTCTGGGCGGGGCGCAGGCCGGATTGATCGCCGGTACCAGGGACCATATCGCCAAAATCAAGAAGAACCCGCTGTATCGCGCCTTCCGCTGCGACAAGCTGGTCTTCGCCATCACGACGCAGGTGCTGGCCTCGTATCTGCACGGACGGCAGTTTGCCGAGATTCCGATCTGGCGGATGATCGCCATCCCGGTAACGGAGTTGAAACTGCGGGGGGAGAAGATCATCTCGGCCTGCCCCGGCAAAGATATCGTCCTGGCGGCGACGGAGGCGTATATCGGCGGCGGGACAACGCCGGGGCAGACGTTGCCTTCCCTGGCCGTCTCTCTGCGCGGCCGGGTGAAAGCCAATGCGTTGGCCGATAGATTCCGCGCCTGGCGCCCGCCGATTGTCGGGCGGGTGCAGGACAACGACTTCCTCCTGGACCTGCGCACCATTCCGGCCGACCAGGATGCTCTGTTGGCCGAAGCCATCAACGCCCTTGTGACCTGACCATGTTTGTCCTGGGAACCGCCGGCCATATCGATCACGGCAAGTCGTCCCTGATTCAGGCGATGACGGGGATCAACCCCGATCGTCTGCCGGAAGAGCAGGCGCGGGGGATGACGATCGATCTCGGTTTTGCCTGGCTGCGGCTGCCTTCCGGCGATGAAATCGGTTTGATCGACGTCCCCGGCCATGAACGGTTCGTCCGCAACATGGTGGCCGGGGCCGGGAGCATTCACGCCGCCATGCTGGTGGTTGCCGCCGATGACGGCTGGATGCCGCAAACCCAGGAACATCTCGATATTCTCCGGCTGTTGGATATCCGCCACGGTTTGGTGGCGCTGACCAAAATCGACCTGGTGGAACCGGAATGGCGGGAACTGGTGGCCGCCGATATCCGCAGCCATCTGGCCGGATCGTTTCTGGCCGAAGCGCCGATCCTTCCGGTTTCCTCGGTCACAAAGGAAGGAGTGGACGCCGTCATCGCCGCCATCGAGACGATTGCCCGCACCCTGCAGACGATCGGCGATACCGGCAAGGCGCGGCTGTTCATCGATCGGGTGTTCGTCCTGACCGGTATCGGCGTGGTCGTCACCGGTACCAGCCGCGGCGGCGGATTCACCGCCGATTCCGACGTCTATCATTTTCCCTCCGGCGACAAGGTTCGTATTCGCGCCCTGCAATCGCACGAGAAGACGGTCGCGCGGGTCGGAGCCGGATTTCGAATGGCGGCCAATCTCGGCGGCGCCACCCGGGAAACCGTCTCCCGGGGCGACGTCCTGACCGGTTTTCCCTATACACTGCGGCCGACCTTTCTGGCGGTGCGGACGCAGAATCTTCCCGATTCGGGCATCGTCCTCGACGAAGGACGGCGGGTGCTGTTCATCCTCGGCACAACCGAAACCGAAGCGGTGATCCGGCCGTTCGACGACCGCGGCATCCGGCCGGGCGGAGAAGGCCTGGCGATTATCAAGACCGCCCATCCGGTCGCGGCGTTCATTGGCGACAATTTCATCCTCCGCCTGCCGACGCCGCAGGTGACGGTCGGGGGGGGACGGATCCTCGATCTTTTTGACCAGTATCCCCGACGGAAGGATCTGGACGGTTTGGCCGATTATCTCACCGCCCGCATCAGCGGCGGCTTGAATGATATTCTGACTACCGAGCTGAATAAAAGGTTCTTCACGGTGCAGGATGCGCTTCTCTTTTACGCAGGTTTTTCCGCCGGCGACATAGGAGCCGCCGTGGACGCCTTAATGGCCGCCGGGGTCGTCATCCGGCATGAGGGCCACCTTGGTCTGACGAATAAAATCTCCGAGATGCAAAAGAGGATCGCCGGAGAGCTGAAAAAAGCCCATAATGAGGCTTCGTACCTCAAAGGGCTGACCGCCGACGATCTGGCCCGACGCGTGGGTAGGCCGCCGGGGGAACAGTGGCAGCTGTTGCTCGACTACCTCGAACAAAACCGACTGATCGGGCGGTCGCAGCAGTTCTATCGGTTGGCGGAATTCGCCGCCACTCTTGACCCCAAAATGAAAGCTGAAGCCGACAAAATCCTGGCCCACGTCGAGCAGGCGGGACACAATTATCCGACGCTGGAAGAGCTGGAGGCCCGGTTCCCCGGCTGCCGCAAGACGGTCAATTTTCTGCGCGATCAAAAAAGTCTGGTGCTCATCCCGACACAGTTCGTCACCACCGCGGCCATTTGGAAATCGATCATGACGTACATCGAAGAGAAACTCGAAGGGGACGGAAAATTAACGGTGGCCGAGTTCCGGGATCGTTTCGGCAGCAGCCGCAAGTACGCCCTGCCGGTGCTGGAGTATCTCGACCGGATGGGGATCACCCGCCGCGAGGAGGATATCCGGGTCAAGGGGGGACGATACGATGAACGTCATTCTTTATAATGGGCGGGTTTACCCGCAGGCGCGGATGGCGCGGCGGCCGACGCTGATCGCGTTAACCGGCGGGAAAATCGCCATGATCGGCGAGGAGCTGTCGGACGCCAAACGCCGTTTCCCCCGGCATCGTATGATCGACCTCGACGGCCGCGCCGTCATCCCCGGGCTGGTCGACAGCCACACGCATTTCTACTTCTGGGCCATCACGCTGGGAGCCGTCCACCTCGACGGGACAGTCGATTTCGACGCCGCGCTGAAAATCATCGCTGCCTACTCTGCCGGTCGGGCCGAGGACGAGTGGATCATCGGCGACGGCTGGTCGCCGGACCGATGGGCGAGCTACCATCTCCCGACGGCGGCGGAACTCGACCGGGTGACCGGCAACCGTCCGGCGGCGCTGTTCAGCAAAGACGAGCATATGCTGTGGGTCAATTCCCGGGCGCTGCGGATGGCCGGGATCGACGAGCGGTATCCCGATCCGCCGGGGGGAGTGATCGACCGCGATCCGGTCACGCGCCGCCCGACGGGGATTCTGCGGGAGGTGCCGGGATATTTCCCGGTAGTCAAAATCATCACCCACCCCAAGGCGCAGAGTGTAACCCGTTTCTTGAAGGAAGCGGCGGAGATCGCCTATCGCCGGGGCGTTACCGGATTTCATTCCGTCGACGGCCCCGACGCCTGGGAGTTTTTTCAAACCCTGCACGGCCAGGGAAGACTCGGTTTTCGGGTGCAGTATTATTTCCCCGCGGCCAAACTGGATGAATTAATCGACCAGGGAATTGTCTCCGGCACGGGGGACGAGACGTTACGGGTGGGGGGAATCAAACTGTTTTCGGACGGCTCGCTGGGAGCGCAGTCGGCCCTGATGAAACGGCCGTACCGCGGCAGTCGGGATAACTATGGGGTGGAAGTCAATTCCCTGTCGGCGCTGACTGCGGTCATCGGCAAGGCCTCGCGGCATGACCTGGCCTGCGCCGTGCATGCCATCGGCGACCAGGCGGTCGCCAATGTCATCACGGCGTTCGAACGGGCCGGGGGAGAGAGGGACCTGCGACATCGGATCGAACACCTGCAGTTGATTTCGGCCGCCGATGTCCCGCGCCTGCGGAAAACGGGAATCATCGCCTCCATGCAGCCGACCCATTGTCCCTCGGATCGCAAGCTGGTGGCGGCGTACTGGGGGGGGCGCGGAAAACAGGCATACATATTCAAAACCTTGCTGCGATGGGGCGTCCCGCTGACGTTCGGTTCGGATGTGCCGATCGAGCCGCTCGATCCGCTGGCCGGCATCCACGCGGCGGTCAATCGCAACGGCCAGGGAGAGCGGGGGGGACGGTTCTATCCGGAGGAATGTCTTACGGTAGCTCAGGCGATCGCAGGCTTCACCGTCGGCCCGGCCTATGCCTCCGGGCGGGAATCGTTCTCCGGGAGGTTGCTCCCGGAATACCAGGCCGATGTGACCATCCTCAACGACGATATTTACACCATGCCCCTTTCAAGAATCTATGCCGCCTCGGTGGCCGCAACCATGTTCGACGGTCGTTTTGTCTGGCGAGACAGTTCTTTTCCCGATGCCGACTGAAAAAACCCGTGGGTAGTTTTTACCCGGGTATCCTATTGTCGGATAATAGACTGGCTATATTTAATCCTATCATTATGTATTCATGTTTTTATCCGATATTCGGGGAAGGAATTGCGTATGTAGTTTTTTTATACGACCCTTTACGGATTCTAGACGCTCGGATTTCGTTTCGGGCAGGGAGCAGCGATGACGAAGACCAAGGAAGAAGTTCTCCGGCGGATCGATGAGGCCGGCGTGAAGTTTATCCGGCTCTGTTTCACCGATATTCTCGGGCGCCTCAAAGGGATGGCCATGACCCGGTCCGAAATTGCCGAAGTGCTGGAAAACGGGCAGGGATTCGATGGTTCATCGGTGGAGGGATTTGTCCGGATCGAGGAATCCGACCTGATGGCCGTGCCCGACGTGCGGTCGTTCCGTATTCTTCCCTGGCTGGTCGGCGGCGAAAAGGTGGCCATGATGTTTTGCGACATCGAGACTCCCGACGGCAAGCCGTATCCCGGAGATCCCCGGTACGTTTTGAAGCGGATGCTCGAGAAAATCAAAGACAACCGCTGGACCTATTACACCGGTCCGGAGATGGAATACTTCTATTTCAAGAGCAACAAGGCGCCGGAGGTACTCGACGGCGGAGGATATTTCGACTACGCCACCGTCGACATCGGTACGACGCTGCGTAAACGGACGGTCAGCGCCCTGGAGGATCTCGGCATCCCGGTGGAATGTTCGCATCATGAGGTGGCTCCGTCCCAGCAGGAAATCGACCTGAAGTATCAAGATGCTTTGGTCATGGCCGATTTTGCTCAATTGTACCGGTTCGTGGTCAAGGAGATCGCCCAGGACAGCGGATATTACGCCACCTTTATGCCCAAGCCGCTCTTAAGCGAAAACGGCTCCGGCATGCATATCCATATGTCGATTGCCGAAAATGGACGAAACCTCTTTTTCGATCCCTCCGACCAGTATAACCTGTCGCAGCTGGCCCGTCATTTCACCGCCGGCATCCTGATGCATATCCGCGAGCTGTGTCTGGTGACCAATCAATGGGTCAACTCCTACAAACGGCTGGTCCCCGGCTATGAAGCCCCGGTGTATATCTCCTGGGGACGGCGCAACCGGTCGTCGCTGGTTCGGGTGCCGATGTACCGGGTGGGAAAGGAACACTCGACTCGCATCGAGGTCCGTTCTCCCGATCCGGGATGCAATCCCTATTTGGCATTCGCCGTCCTGCTGGCGGCCGGCCTGAAAGGGATTGAGAAAAAGTATGAATTGCCCGATCCCATCGAACAGAATATTTTCGACATGACCCCGGATGAACGGGCGAAACTGGCCATCGGGTCGCTGCCGGGAACGCTGGAGGAGGCAATCCGGGTCACGGAGAAGTCCGAATTGGCCCGAGAAACTCTGGGCGATCACATTTTCGAGATGCTCCTGGCCAATAAGCGGGTGGAGTGGGACGCCTATCGGATCCACGTCAGCCAGTTCGAGATTGACCAGTATATGCCGATGCTGTAGCATCGATTTGGGAATCTTCTGGGCTTGGCCGGTCTCCGCGTCGGCCGGGCCGCGTCGTCGCTGCCTTATGGGATGAGGAACGTATGCCGACGATTCCTTCCGGCGATGTCAATCTGTATTACGAAGAAACCGGGACCGGACCGCCGGTCGTTTTCCTGCATGGTCTGACACTGGACCTGCGGATGTGGCGACGGCAGATTGACTATTTCTCCTCACAGTACCGGGTTGTCGCCTATGATTCGCGCGGGCATGGCCGTTCGAGTTGTCCCGAAACGGGGTACTCGGTCGGCGACCGCGTCCAGGATTTGAAGAACTTGGTGACGGCTCTTGACCTGCCGCCGTTTCACCTGGTCGGGCTTTCCATGGGAGGGGCGACCGCTCTGGGGTATGCCATCGACTACCAATCATCCCTTCTATCGTTGACGCTGGTCGATACCAGCGCTTCCGGTTATCAGCCGCCGTCCAAGATTCGGGACATGCGGGAGGTGGCGGTCAAAATGGGGGTCGAAGAGGCCAAACGGCGGTGGATAAGAACCACGCTCTTCTACTACGCCAACCGCAATGAGGAACTTCGGCGGGAACTGGCCGAGATGATGGCCGGTCATTGCGGTCGGCTCTGGCTGGATCCCAAACGAGGCCGGTATCCGGTGCGGGACGACGTTGAGTTGTCCTCCCGGGTGACGGTGCCGACGTTGATTATCGTCGGCGAAAAAGACCGATATTTCCTTCCCTTGGCCCGGACCCTCCATAACCGAATCGTTAACTCGGAGTTGGATATTATCCCCGGTGTCGGCCATATGGCCAACATGGAAGCGCCGGACCGGTTCAATTTCAGATTAGAGCAATTCCTTCAAAGAAACGCCTAAGATAAAGTCCATGAATCACCTGCGCGGCGGATTCCACGCCCGCTGCCGAAGCCGGTTTCTCTGCCTGCAAAAAAGCGCCGATATGACTTGATTCGCGGGGCGGCAGGTTGTTTAATTGCGGCCGATATTCCCCGCGTCCGCCATTCGGAAACGCCGGAGCTTGACGGCAGGAGTTCAAAGAAGCGAGGCAAGGCAGGGTAAGGTTGATCGGTCGTCTCAGGGAGGAGTGGTACCATGAATGACCGGGTGCGTCTGGCCGTGTTCATTTCCGGTTCCGGGAGCAACCTGCAGAGCATCATCGACCGGTGCGCCGACGGAACCATTCCGGCGGAAGTGGCGTTGGTGGTGTCCAGCAGTCCAGAGGCGTACGGCCTGGTGCGGGCCGAACAGGCGGGGATCGAAGGGGTCGTGTATCGGCGCAAGGATTTCCCCGACGGCCAGGCGGCCGACGAGCACCTGCTGAGCCTTTTGGAAAGCCATCGGATCGACCTGATCGCGCTGGCCGGATATCTGAAGATGGTCGCGCCGGCGGTCATCACCCGCTATCGGGGGAAAATCGTCAATATCCACCCGGGGCTTCTGCCCAAATACGGCGGCAAAGGGATGTACGGACATTTCGTCCATGAGGCGGTGGTCAAGGCCAAGGAGAAGGAAACGGGGGTGACGATTCACGTCGTTGATGAAATTTACGATCACGGGGCGATTTTGGCCTGTGAAAAGGTGCCGGTCTTTCCGGAGGACACGCCGGATGAGCTGGCCAGGCGAGTCTTGAAAGTGGAGCACGTGCTGTATCCCCGCGTGCTGAAGGAACTGTCGGAAAAAATTGCGAAGGAAAAATCATCATGAAGGAAGTGCAGACGACGCAGATAACGGAATATCCGCTGTTTTCGCGCGGCAAGGTGCGCGATGTGTATGACCTCGGCGACCGATTGCTGATTATCGCCACCGACCGCCTGTCGGCGTTCGATGTCGTGCTGTCCAATGGGATTCCGGGGCGGGGAGTGATGTTGACGGCCGTGTCAGTGTTCTGGTTCGATTTCCTGAAGGATATTGTCCCCAGCCATCTGATCACTTCCGACATTGCGCAGTTTCCGGCCGACCTTCAGAA
>JAAZOE010000026.1 GCA_012797915.1 Candidatus Zixiibacteriota bacterium
GGAGGAACCCCGGTCCATTACATCGCCGCCTGGGATGGCGCCTCCTGGTCATCGGTCGGGTCAGGCATGGGCGGATTCGACAATCCCTATGTGTTGTCCCTCGCCGTCTACGACAACCTGCTGATCGCCGGCGGGGCTTTCTCTTCGGCCGGCGGCGGCACCGCCGCCCGGATTGCCGCTTGGGACGGATTCTCTTGGTCTCCCCTCGGGTCCGGTTTCAGCAACCGGGTCGATGCCCTGACCGTCTATGATTCCAAACTGATCGCCGGGGGATGGTTCACCACCGCCGGCGGGAACGCCGCCAACCATATCGCCGCCTGGGACGGCGCCTCCTGGTCGCCGCTCGGTTCCGGAATGGGCGGCGCCGTCGGGCCGTATGTCGAAGCCTTGGCGGTCCTGGATGGGAAATTATTTGCCGGCGGTCAGTTCACCACCGCCGGGGGAAACGAGGTTGACTATGTCGCCGCCTGGGATGGTTCGGCCTGGTCTTCTCTGGGGTCCGGCTTCAACAGTACCGTCTGGGCTTTGGATGTTTTCCACAATGTCATTATCGCCGGCGGGAATTTCACCGCCTCGGGTATCATCCCCACTGCCTATATCGCCTCCTGGGCCCGAATTCCATACATCTGCGGCGATGCCAACGGCGATCAGGAGGTCAACGTCGGCGACGCGGTATTTCTCGTGAATTATATTTTCCGCGACGGCCCGGCGCCGGACCCGGTCGAGGCCGGAGATGTCAATTGCAGCGGTGATGTGAATATCGGCGACGCCATTTATATCATCAGTTACGTCTTGCGGGGCGGTTCGCCCCCCTGTTGCCTGTGACGGATAAAGACGATTCTAACGAATTCGCAGGATAAAAATGAAAGAAGCCGGCGACTGTCCCTGTCCGCCGGCTTCTTTTTTGTTGTCCATCCGATGTGCTACAAGTGAGTCATTCCGCTGTCCGTTCCAGATACTTGCCCGCCATAACCGGGCGATTCCGAAAAAAGTTCCCGCCAAGGCAGATTTCTTGCAATTCATTGTCAGGCATAGAATTAATAAATTCAGGATGGCCCGATATATCATGCCCCGTATCCCGGAGAACCGGTTTTTCCTTTCGAATTGGGTCGGCCGAATCGCCGAATAATGCCGTAATCTTTCAAAACGGCAGCAATCCATAACGCCCTTATTATCGAAAGGTCAAGTTGGCTTGGATTCTGTTTCCGGAACCAATCACTCTACCGCTTGCGAAGCTTGAGTGGCTCGCGTCGCTCCGGATGACCGATCAGCGCCTGCCGCCCATTTAAAATACCGTTGACCACCCGGATGAATTTCGCCGGAACCAGCGCCTGCAGGCCGTACAAATGCCAGATATCTTTCCTTCCTTTCGACGCCGTCCGCCGGGATGACCCCTTGTGCGCCATAGACCGCCTCCTGTTGCCAAAGCCACCGGTTGTCCAGAACCCGGACAAACCATCCGGGGTGAGGGAAAGAAATCAGTAGTATATGGGGTGTATCAGCCCATATCCCCATATTATCCGCCAGATGGTACGCGGGAACCGGCCGAAACCGTTGGCCGTCCAGAAAATATCCCCTGTTGGGATCGGCATGGATTCTCGCCCCGGTGCCCGGCCGAGGTCTCCATCGGCCGCCAGCGGTCCTTGGCCGGACGGATGGAGTCTCGCCGCAGCGGGACGACACATCGCTACGACCCGGCTTTTCAATGTTTCTGCGGAATCAATACAGCTTCTGGTAGGGCACGGCGTTGACATCGAATGGGGTGCGCTCACCCCGCATCAGGTGAATCGCTCCGGCGGCGGCGATCATGGCGGCGTTGTCGGTGCACAGCTCGGAGGGGGGATACATGAATCCTACCCCGAGCCGGTCGCAGATCTCCTGCAGTTTGGCCCGCAGGCGAGAGTTGGCGGCTACCCCGCCGGAAAGCGCCAGCGCCGGCAAATTAGTTCGACGGAGGGCAATGGCCGTCTTGTCGCAAAGCGAGTCCACCGCCGCTTCCTGAAACGAGGCGGCGATATCGGCAAGATGCTCATGAATCTCTTCGGGCGGATGGTTCTTGACATACAACGCCACGGCCGTCTTGAGGCCGGAAAACGAAAAATCGAGCCGCGCCGGATCTGGGATCGCCCGGGGGAATCGGATATACGCCGGGTTCCCCTGCCTAGCCAAACGGTCGATCTCGGCCCCGCCGGGATACCCCAGCCCCAGAATCTTGGCCACCTTGTCGAACGCCTCGCCGGAGGCGTCATCGACGCTCCGTCCCAGGACCGTGTAGTTGCCGAATCCCTCGACCTTGATCAGCATGGTATGCCCGCCGGAAACCAGCAGGGTTAAAAAATGGTCGCCGATTTCCTCGTGGGCCAGCAAATTGGCGGCGATATGCCCTTCCAGATGATTGACGGCATAAAACGGCCGCCCCGTCCCCCAGGCCAGCACCTTGGCGAACGACAATCCGACCAAAAGCGCTCCGACCAGCCCCGGTCCGAACGTCGCCGCGAACCCCTCGATATCGGCCAGCGTTTTCCCCGCCTCTCCCAGCGCCTCCTCCATGATCGGCACGATCCGCCGGATATGCTCCCGTCCGGCCAGTTCCGGAACCACGCCGCCATACCGCTGATGCACCAGTTGCGAATGGATGATGTTGGACAACGTTCGTCGGCCGTCGGCCACCACCGCCGCCGAGGTTTCATCGCAGGAAGTTTCCAGACCGAGAACCATCATGGGGATATGCGGACACGCACTGAATCGGGAACCACCCGAATAAGCGTACATTGACGGGGATAACTCACTTCGACCTTGAGATACCCCTCGCGGATGCCGCCGTCGTTGTGGACCCGGACCCGGACGGCACTGCTGGAAAGGGTATCGCTGATCGCCTCCGGACAACGCAGGTCGACCGCCACCCGGTCGGGTTCGAACACCGCCTCGCCCTCCAGAACATTCCGGCCGAGGACCACCGGCAGCGGCTCAAACCGCCGGGTGACCGCCCGCTCGAACGATACCCGGGCCAGAATGGAATCGGTCAGCAGACGAAGTCCCGCTTCCGCCGGCGGCTGCAGTTTGAGGTAGATATTATGCACCGAATCGCCGTTCTGCAGAATAATCGGCTCCGTGA
>JAAZOE010000245.1 GCA_012797915.1 Candidatus Zixiibacteriota bacterium
AAAGCGGGCGGCAGCTGCGGGACAATATCACCGCCTTCACCGCCGGGGCGAGCCTGCTGTTCGACCGGTTCGCCGTCACCGATGAACATATTCTCAATCCGAGCCTATGGAAAACGACGCACCAAAACTAAAGCTGGGAATTCTTGGGTTGAGCGAGGGAAACGGCCATCCCTATTCCTGGTCGGCCATCTGCAACGGCTATGACCCCGAGGCGATGCAGCGCTGTCCCTTTCCGGTGATACCGGAGTATCTGGGGAAGCGACGGTTTCCCGAGGACGCCATTGCCGAGGCGACGGTGACCCACGTCTGGACGCAGGAAAAAGCGTTGTCGGAACAGATCGCCGCCGCCGCCCGCATCCCCCACGTGGTGGATCAATACGAAGATATGATCGGCAAGGTGGACGGCATCCTGCTGGCCCGCGACGACGCCGAGAACCACCTGACCATGAGCGGACCGTTTCTGCGGGCGGGACTGCCGATTTACATCGACAAACCGCTGGCCCTTTCCCGCCGCGAGGCGGAGAAAATTTACCTGTGTCAGAAATACGAGGGACAGATTTTCACCTGTTCGGCGCTGGCTTTCGCCGAAGAATTGATGCTGACCGAGGACGACCGCGCCGCCCTCGGCTCCATCGGCCGGATCGAATGCTCGACCATGAAATCCTGGCCGACCTATGCCCCCCATATCATCGAACCGGTGCTCAACCTGATCGGCGACCAAGGGGCGATTACCGATATCCATGTGACCCGGTCGCCCGAGGGAATGGTCGCAGTCGAGGTTTGTTGGGAGACCGGCCTGGAAACCTGCTTCTCGGCCCTCGGCGCGCACACCAAGTCTATCGAGATCGTCGTCATCGGCGACCGCCGCTTGAAACGGCTGGTGTTCGCCGACAGTTTTTCGGCCTTCAGATCGGCCCTGCAGGCGTTCATCGACATCATCCGCAAACGCCGGGAACCGATCTCGCGCCAATTCGTGATGACCGTGGTCGGCATCATCGAGTCGGGGATGCGACAGGAGTGACATGAACACGATTCTCATCACCGGCGGAACCGGCCGGATCGGCGTCTGTTTGACAAAACACTTCCTGCATCAGGAGGGCACGGTTGTCATCACCTCCCGGCGCGAGCTGACGCCGCAACAAATCTCGGACCTGTTCGGACCGGCCTCACCCGGACGATTCCATCTTTGCCGGGTCGATCTGGAGACGGAAAACGCGGCGGCAATCGTTGTCGAGTATCTGGACAGGCACAACCTCCGCCCGCAGGCGCTGGTCAACAACGCCCGGGACCTCGACCATTTGAAATTGGATGATCGCGGCCGTCCGTCGCGGGCGGGATGGCTGGGAGAATATACGTTGGACGTCGTCGCAGCCTATGAATTGTCGATGGCCTTAACCGAACAGCCCGGTTCGAAACTGGAAACCATCATCAACATCTCCTCCATGAACGGCGTGGTCGTCCCCACCTTGCAGCTCTATGATGACGCGCCCCGGCAGTCGCCGTTGCACTACGGCGTGGCCAAGGCGGCCCTGATTCACCTGAGCAAAGAGCTGGCCGTCCGTCTGGCCGATAGGCATATCCGGGTCAACACCATCTCCTACGGCGGCGTGGAAGGCCGGGTGAACGAGGAGTTCAAGAAACGATACGCCCAGTTCTGCCCGCTGGGGCGGATGTTGACTGATGACGACCTGGCCGGGCCGGTCGAATTTCTGGCCACGCCCGCCTCTTCGGGGGTGACCGGCCACAATCTCGTAGTCGATGGAGGCTGGACGATCCGATGACGCACGATATGATTGCGATCATACCGGCACGGGGAGGGTCGAAACGGATCCCGCAAAAAAACCTGGCCGAACTGGGCGGACGGCCGCTGGTGGCCTGGACGATCGAGGCCGCGCAGGAGGCCGACCTGTTCCATCGAGTGCTGGTCAGCACCGATGATCCCAATATCGCCGCCGTGGCCGAGGAGTACGGTCTGGAGGTCCCCTTCCTACGCGACCGGGGGGCCGATGATTTCACCCCGGTCTCCGAGGCGACCATCGCCGCGTTGCACCAGACCCGCGAACATCTCGGAGAAACCTATGCGACGGTTGTTCAGCTGTTGCCAAGCTGCCCCTTGCGGCGCAGCCGCCACATCATCGAGGCAATCGACAATTTCAATACCCGCAAAGCGTCGTTCCAAATCAGTTGCGCCGATTTCGGCTGGACCAATCCCTGGTGGGCGGTAACGTTGGGGGACGACCTGACTCCCCAGCCGCTTTTTCCCGAACAACGCCAGGCCCGGTCACAGGATTTGCCGCGATTGTACTGCCCTACCGGGGCAATCTGGATCGCCGATGTCGGCGCGCTCTACCGGGCGGGGACGTTTTACGGCCCCGGCCATACCTATTGCCCCATCGACTGGGCCGCCGGGATCGATATCGACACCCCCGAGGATCTGGAACTGGCCCGGGCGATGCTCTGACCGCCCGCAATCCCGTCCGATACAAATTCACCCACCCCCCATCATATGTTTTAATGGACAGACGCGCACTTGACCTGTAGGTTGGATGGGGTGTTGTGACAACGATGCGTATCTGTGTGCGAACAGACTCCTCGACCGCCCTGGGGGGCGGCCATCTCATGCGCTGCCTGGCGTTGGCCGACCGCCTTCGGCAAACCGGTGCCGAGGTGATTTTTATCTGCCGCGATCTGCCGGGACAGCTCAGCCGCCTGGCCGTCGACCGGGGATTCGGAACGAGCATTCTGCCCGGCGAGCCGGGCCAATCGGATTGGCAATCCGACGCCGAACAGACCCTGACAACCCTGTCCGGACGGCAACCGATTGACTGGCTGATCGTCGATCATTACGGCCTCGATCTGCGGTGGGAGCGAATGCTCCGTTCAAAAGTCGGACGGATCATGGTCATCGATGACCTCGCCGACCGCCCGCATGACTGCGAACTCCTGCTGGACCAAAACCTGACCGACCGGCCCGCGAACCGCTACGACAGCCTCACCCCGCCCCACTGCCGAAAACTGCTGGGATTGAAATATGCGATCCTGCGGCAGGAATTCCACGACCTGCGGCCGAGGGCCTCAGCCCGCGACGGCCGCCTCCGGCGCATCCTGGTCTCCTTCGGCGGCGGCGATATCACCGGCGAGACAGAAAAGGCGCTGGCCGCCATCCGCCTGGCCGGATGCGACGACATCGCCGTCGATGTCGTCATCGGCGGCGCCAACCGCCGCCGGACAGAAATCGAAACATCGGCGCGATCGATGCCCCATGTCCGCGTGCACGTGCAGACGACCGACATGGCCGGGCTGATGGTTTCGGCCGATCTGACCCTTGGCGGCGGCGGCATATCCACCTGGGAACGATGTCTGCTGGGATTGCCGGCCATAGTGGTTATCCAGGCCGAAAACCAGCGGGAAAGCATCGAAGCGGCCGTCCGACAGGGCGTCCTCTGGAACATGGGATGGCATCAGGAAGTCACGGCCGATATGATGGCCGGGCAAATAGAGTATCTCTGCGAACGACCCACCATCGTGCGGGCAACCGCCGAAAAGGCATGGTCCTTGATGGCCGAGGCGGCACAGGACAACGGCCGGAGCGTGGTCGCGGCGATTATGGAGCGGGCGTATGTCGCCTCATGAGGAATACCGTCTTCGACCCATGGTCGAGGCCGATCTCGATATGGTGCTGACCTGGCGCAACAAGCCCCATATCCGGGAAATGATGTACAGGCAGCACATGATCGGCCGACAGGAGCATCTCGGCTGGTATGTAAAGATAAAGGACGACCCGACCTCGGTGTACCTTATTTTCGAGCATCTCGGTCGACCGATAGGACTGGCCAACTTCACGAAGATCGACCACAAGGCCCGGTCCTGCATGTGGGGATTCTACCTTGGCGAAGACGACCGGCCGCGCGGCGCCGGGACGGTGCTGGGGATGCTTTCCTTGGACTACGCCTTCGAGACCATCGGCGTCGGGACGGTCATCGGCGAAGTGATCGAACATAACGAGAAAAGCCGGGCGTTGTTCGAGCGGCTCGGATTCATGCTCCTGCGTCGATTGCCGAAACAGGTCGCCAGAAACGGCAGTGACCTGGATGTGCTGGTATTTACCATGACGGCCGGCGACTGGCGGCCAAAAAAACGGGCCCAGGTCGAAAGGATTTTCACGGCAACATAGATCGACCATCGGGATCGTTTTCCCGACAGGGGCGGGACAAAGGGACATAACGGCGCGGCGCCAGGGACGGCGAAACGAAAAGAGGCCAGGTCATGGATGATATCATCATCGGCGGAGTTCCGATCGGCGAGACGCACCCGCCGTTTATCATCGCCGAGATGTCCGGCAATCACAACCACAGCCTAAAGACGGCTCTGGCCATCGTCGATGCCGCCGCCGATGCCGGCGTGCAGGCGCTCAAAATCCAGACGTATACCGCCGACACCATGACCCTAGACATTCGCGGGGAAGGCTTTTCCATCACCGACGAGCAGTCCCTCTGGAAAGGCAAATCTCTGTACGAGCTGTATCAGGAAGCGGCCACCCCCTGGGAATGGCACCAGCCGATCTTCGACCGCTGCCGCGCGCGGGGCATCATCGGGTTCTCCACGCCGTTCGATGAATCCGCGGTCGATTTCCTGGAAACGCTGGACGTCCCCCTGTACAAAATCGCCTCCTTCGAAAACACCGATCTGCGGTTGATTCGCACGGTCGCGGCCACCGGCAAACCGCTGGTCATCTCCACCGGCATGGCCGAGCTGTCGGAACTGGATGAAACCGTCCGGACCGCCCGCGCCGCGGGAGCCAAAGAGATCATTCTGCTGAAATGCACCAGCAGTTACCCCGCCCCGCCGGATAACAGCCACCTCCGAACCATCCCGCATCTGCGGGACCTGTTCGCTGTTCAGGTGGGCTTGTCCGACCACACCCTTGGCCTTGGGGTCGCGGTCGCGGCGGTGGCGCTGGGCGCGACGGTCATCGAGAAGCACTTGACGCTGAACCGCGCCGAGGGAGGCGTCGACGCCGCCTTTTCGCTGGAGCCGCCGGAGATGCGGCAGTTGGCGGCCGAAAGCGTACGCGCGCACCAGGCACTGGGAAAAATCCACTACGGGTCGGCCGCGGCCGAGAAGAAATCGCTCCAATTCCGCCGCAGCTTGTATGTCGTCAAAGACATGGCCGCCGGAGAGATATTGACGCCCGACAACCTGCGGGCCATTCGTCCGGGGTACGGCTTGCCGCCGAAATTCTACGATATCCTTTTGGGCAAGAAAGTGCGCCGCGAGGTCAAACGGGGCACACCGGTGAGTTGGGACCTGCTTGAGGAGATGGATGCGACGCATGCTTAAGACCGGGTTGGCCAATATCTTTCTCCGCGGCCTGACCCTGGCCGGCAAGTTCCTCGTCCTGCTGGCCGCGGCCCGGTATTTGCCGCCCGATCAGGTCGGCATTTGGGGCCTGATGAACGTCACCATCGCCATCTCCCTGTACTTTCTGGGTTTGGACTTCTACACCTTCAACACCCGCGAAATCCTGGCTCTGGAAGCCCCGCAACGCACGCCGCTCATCCGTGACCAGATCGTCTTCCACGGCCTCGTCTATGTTCTCGTTCTGCCGGTGCTCCTGACCGTTTTTATCGGCGGAGTCATTCCCTGGAAATACGCCGTCTGGTTCTACCTGTTGCTGGTGTTGGAACATTTGTCGCAGGAGGCCACCCGCATCCTCATCACGCTGTCGCGGCCGACTCTGGCCAACCTGGTGCTCTTTTTACGCAGCGGATCCTGGACCTATGTCGCCGTCGCTCTCATGTATGTTGACGGCGACGCCCGCCGTCTGCCGGTGATCTGGAGCGGCTGGGCGATCGGCGTGGCCGGCAGCGTTATCCTGGCGGCGGCGGCCTTGCGCACCCTCCCCTGGGAGGAATCCCGCCGGGTCGGGATCAACTGGACCTGGATGCGCCGGGGGCTGACCGTCGCCCTGCCGTTCTTTTGCGCCACGCTGTCGTTCGAGGGTATCCAATACGTCGACCGCTACTTCCTGCAGCAATTTCACGGTGAGGCCGCGGTCGGCATTTATACTTTCTATACCGGCATCGCCAACGTCATCCAGACGTTCATCTTCTCCGGGGTCATCATGATCCTGTATCCGCCGATCATCGCCGCCTACCAGCACGGCGAATTCTCGCGCTACCGGCGGTTGATGCGCAAGATGACCTTCGGCATCGGGGGCGGTCTGATCATTCTGACCTCCCTGGCGGTCATCCTGATCAGGCCGGTTCTTCGGCTGATCGACCAGCCGTTGTACGGACAGCATCTGTCGGTCTTTTTCATTATCCTCGTACCGGTCGGGCTGACGACGCTGTCGTATCTGCCGCATTATGCCTTATATGTCAAACACCGGGATATGGCCATCATCGCCGCGACAGTCATCGGCCTGGCCGTCGCCCTGGTCGCCAATGCCCTGCTGGTGCCCCGCTATGGGCTCACCGGCGCCGCCGTCGCCACCGCCGGAGCGGTCGCCGTCATGGCCCTCCTGAAAACGGCCGCTGTCCTGATCCGGAGCCGGACCAGGATGGCCTTCCTGTTCGAAAACGATCCAACGACCCCGGGTACGACAACGGGTCCGGGGCAGACGCGACCGGAGCGCCGATGACCCACCTGCTCGTGAAACTGGCCGGGGCGACCATGCTGGTTCAATCGTTCGTGGTCGCCAATGTCATCAAGGGACTGGTGCCGTCGTATATCTTCATCCTGCTTCAACTGGTCCGGGATGCGTTTTTCGTCTTCGTCCGCCGCCTGCCGGTCAATATCTTCCCGGCTCTGGTGACTTTCCTGCTCGGATTCGCTGCCTATCAGGCCCTCGGCCAGCTGGCCAACGCCCTCTTCCCTCCGTCGTTCGCGGCCCTGCCGATCCGGGTGCTGGTCTCGCCCGAGGATCCCTCGCAGGGAATGTTTCGGATGAGCCTGTTCACCCAGAGCCTGTACCTGCTGACCAGCGTCGTCTTTTTCCTGTATGCGGTCAAACTCCTGAACCTCCGCCTCGAAGCCGACCGGATCATGCGCTGGGTTTGGACCGGGGTGATCCTCTACGTCGCCTATGGCTTCATCGAGTTCTTCGGCTTCCTGGTCACCGGCGGAAGCATCGACATCATCTCCAACCGAATCACCGGCGTCGACTCGCATTACGGCACCTTCCAGACGATTCAGCTGGGCGGGGTGACCATCGAACGGATGAAATCGCTGGCCGGGGAGCCATCCATGTTTGCCTTCTCCGTGCTGCCGTTCTTCATCCTCGCCTGGCAGCAGCGGAAAAAAATGGCCTGGCTGCTGCTGATCGCGGCAGTGCTGTCCGCCTCCACCACCGCCTTGCTGGGACTGGCCATCTTCGTCATCATCCAGGGGGTCCTGTTCAAGCGGTTTTTCAAGACCGCCATTGTCGTCACGGCGGCCGTGGCCGCGCTGCTAATCCTCTTTCCGCAGGCGGTCGAGGCCTTCTATAACGCGACGGTGATTAAACTGACCCTGCAAACCGCCTCCGGCATCGACCGCTTTGAGAATTTCTCCTCCGCCCTGGCTTTGTTCCGCGATACCGATCTATTGCATCAGCTCTTCGTCCACGGGTTCGGATATATCCGTTCCACCGATGGTTTCAGCACCCTGCTGGTCAATACCGGGGCGGTCGGATTTCTGGCCTATAGCGCCTTTTTCCTCTATCCCCTGTTCCGCCTGCGATATGACACCGAATACCGCCGGGGGCTGTTCGCCGCCACGATCGCGCTGTATGCAATTATTATGGTCAGCGTGCCGGAGTTTTATTACCTGCATCTCTGGCTGTTTGCCGCCCTGGTCTGGCGGGAATATCTGGACCGGCGGCCACAGCGTGCGATCGGCGGGTACGCCGGGGCGGGGTAGCCGTCGCATGCGAAAGATAACCGCCCAAAAACGGTTATCGACCGGCACGGATTGCCGATATAAAGTGAAAAGGCAAGGAGGCGACCCCGGCGGTCGCGCGCGAAACGGAAAGCGATGAAAACAGCGATTATCCATGACTGGCTGATTACCTATGGCGGGGCGGAGCGGGTCCTCGAAGAGATGCTGGCCGTCTTCCCCGATGCCGACCTGTTCGCCCTCTATGATTTTATCCCCCCCGACCGCCGAGGCTTCATCCGCGACAAACGCGTGACCACCTCCTTCCTTCAGCAGTTCCCGTTGGCCCGGAAGAAGTATCGGAGCTATCTGCCCCTTATGCCTTTGGCGGTCGAACAATTTGACCTTTCGGGATACGATCTGGTCATCTCCAGTTCCTACGCCGTCGCCAAGGGAGTCATCACCGGCCCCGATCAACTGCACGTCTGCATGTGCTACTCCCCGATGCGATACGCTTGGGACCTGACCCACCAATACCTGCATGAATCCGGTCTGACCAGCGGCCCGAAAAGCTGGCTGGCCCGCTATATGCTCCATCGCATCCGCCTCTGGGACCATCGCACGGCGGCGGGCGTCGACCGCTTCATCGCCATCTCCGACTATATCGCCCGACGGATCACCAAGGTCTACGGGCGGAGCTCAACCGTCATCTATCCCCCGGTGGATATCGAAACCTACCGGCCCGACGGCCCCAAGGAAGATTACTTTCTGACCGCCTCGCGGATGGTCCCCTACAAAAAAATCGACACCATCGTCGAAGCTTTCGCCGCCCTGCCGGAGAAACGATTGCTGGTCATCGGCGACGGTCCGGATATGAAAAAAATCAAGGCCAGAGCAGGTGCGAATACAACGCTTATGGGGTATCAGCCGCCCGATGAATTGCGGCGGTATATGCAGAAGGCCAAAGGATTCATCTTCGCCGCCGAGGAGGATTTCGGGATTGTCCCGGTCGAGGCCCAGGCCTGCGGCACCCCGGTCATCGCTTTTGGCAAGGGGGGCGCCAGGGAGACGGTCATCGAGGGGGTCACCGGCCTGTTTTTCGACCGGCAAACGCCGGAGGCGATTGCCGCCGCGGTGAATGAATTCGAAGCGGTCGCACACCGTTTCGACCCCGAGGTACTCCGCCGGCATGCCTGCCGTTTTTCGCGCGACCGTTTCCGGACGGAATTCTCCCGCTTCATGGGTCGGGCGGTCGCCGAGTTTTTCCCTGCCGAGCGGCCATCTTCCAAACCACCCCGCCTGATCATGAAACGGAAAAAAGAGGAAGTTCCCAAAGAGGTCCGCGAAAAAGTCACCGTTGGCGGCGATTAATTCGCTCATCGTTCTTCCCTCCAATCCCAGCGTCGGGACCTTTTCCACCGCGGCGGCGGGAATCCCTTCCCGCCGCTTTTTCGAGAAGTCGGAACGAGCAGGAAAGGATTCCTGCCCGCCCAATGCGGATATCTCACAGGAACTTTTTCCCGACCCTATCCGGCAGATAATTCCGCCTTCACTCGCCGCCGGCGACCGGCATCGCACGCGGCCGCCAAACCGCTTGCCCGACATGGCCTTGGAATCGTGTCCGGAACCGGCACGGATGGCACATTCCTTGCGTAACTCCGGCGCAGTTGGGAGAAATATATGCCGAACCGAATGACCTTGAAGACCCATGCTTCCGAATCGACGGCCCATCGACCGGACACGACCGTCATCGACCTGCTTCGTCTCTTCCTCAGCCGCAAACGGCTAATCGGCGCGGTCACTCTGGCGGCCATGATTGTGACTGCGGCGGTGGTGGTCTTCATCCCCAACCGGTATTGCTCGACGGCAACCATTCTCCCCTCGGACACCTCCAGCAAAGTCAGCGCTCTGCAAAGCCTGGCCGACCTGACCGGCATGCCCTCGACCGAGACCAGTCCCTCGGAACTGTATCCGACCATCCTCGCCTCCCGGGCAATCCAGACGGCTGTGCTGGAACAGCGGTATTCGTTCAGGCATAAGGGCGCCGACCTTTCATTGACGCTTTCGGAGTATTTCGGGGTGAAAAACCCCGACCTCCTTCGCCGCCAACTGGCCGGCATCACCCGCATCACCGCCGACAAGAAAACCGGCGTCGTCACCCTCAGCGTTGAGACGACCATGCCGGAGTTGTCGCAGGCGGTGGCCGCCAAATTCCTGACGCAACTGGAGGATTTCAACCGGCATCAGCGACGGTCCCAGGCGCGGGAAAACGCCCTCTATCTCCAGCGGCAAATGGCGCAAACCAAGACCGAATTGGAAACGGCCGAGGATGAACTCCAGCAATTCCGCCAGTTCAACAGCGACTGGCCGATCAGCTCCGATGCCGGACTGGTCCGCGATCTGACCCGCCTGCAACGGGCGGTCGAAGTAAAAACGCAAACGTACCTGTACCTTTCCCGCGAATACGAATCAGCGCAGTTGGAAGCACAGAAAGACATCCCCATCGTCTCCATCCTTGATGCCCCCTCTCTGCCGACCGTCAAGTCGGGACCCCGCCGGTCGATCATCGTCCTTCTGGCCGGATGCCTCGCCCTGATGGGCAC
>JAAZOE010000246.1 GCA_012797915.1 Candidatus Zixiibacteriota bacterium
AACGGATCGCCGACTGTGTCGCCAACCACGGCCGCGCCGTGGGTCGGATTCTTCATCTTGTTGCCGTCGGGGCCGGTCAGATACTTGCCGCCGTGCGCCCCGGTCTCGATATATTTCTTGGCGTTATCCCAGGCGCCGCCGCCGTTGTTCAGAAACAGGGCCATCAGGATGCCCCCGATCGTCCCCACCATCAGAAGCGCGGCCACGGCCTCGGCCGCAATCAACCGGTCGGCGTCGGTGATGAACACCTTGAAAACCAGGCCGACCGTAATCGGCATAAGAACAACCAGGAGTCCCGGCGCAACCATTTTTTGCAGCGCCGATTTGGTAACGATATCGACGCAGGAACCGTAATCCGGTTTGAAATCGGCCGGGAACTGGATGATATCATTAACGCGGGGCAACTTGGCGTACTGCCGCCGAACCTCCTCGATGATCGATTGCGCCGCCCGGCCGACCGCCCGGATGGCCATCGAAGAAAAAAGGAAGACCAGCATCGCGCCCAATAGCGCCCCGACGAAGACGACCGGCTTGGAGAGATCGACTTTAAAAACGTAGCCATGACCCAAACCGGCGTACTGGATGACTTCATCCATGTAGGCCTGGAACAGCAGAAACGCCGCCAGGGCCGCCGACCCGACCGCATACCCCTTGGTCAAGGCCTTGGTGGTGTTGCCGACCGAATCGAGCCGGTCGGTTTTAACCCGGACTTCCTCCGGCTGCCGCGACATCTCGACGATGCCGCCGGCGTTGTCGGTAATCGGCCCGAAGGTATCCATGGCCAGGATGTAGGCCGCCGTGGCCAGCATCCCCATCGTGGCCACCGCCGTGCCGAACAACCCGCCGTGCATCCCCGATCCGGCGGGGAAAGCGGTGTAGCCCAGGTAATAGGCCGCCAGGATGGCCGCCCCCATTACCAGTGTCGGCATCCAGGTGCATTCGAATCCCACGCCGATACCGGCGATGATGTTGGTCGCCGGGCCGGTCTTGGACGCTTCGGCGATGCTCTTGACCGGACGATATTTGTATTCCGTGTAATATTGCGTGATGAAGACGAACGCCACCGAGGTCAGCACCCCGATAATGCCGCAGAGAAAGAAATGCCACCAGGCGCCGGGTGCGGCCGGCGTATGCAGCAGCCAGTAGGTCGCGGCCCCGAATCCGATCATCGCCAGGATGACCGCAACCGTATAACCCCGATTCAACGCCTGCATCGGGTCCATCTTTTCTTCCTTGTCCAGCCGGACCATCATGATGCCGATGATGGAGGCGATGATCCCGAAGGCGCGGGCAATCAACGGGAACATAATCACTCCGATCACCCCCATCGAGAACCCCATCCCGGTTTTTTCCGCCGACATCGCCAGCGAGGCGCCCAGGATCATGGCCCCGATATTTTCGGCCGCCGTCGATTCGAACAGATCGGCCCCGCGCCCGGCACAATCCCCGACGTTGTCCCCGACCAGGTCGGCGATCACCGCCGGATTGCGGGGATCATCCTCCGGAATTCCGGCCTCGACCTTGCCCACCAGGTCGGCGCCGACGTCGGCCGCCTTGGTGTAGATCCCGCCGCCCAACTGCGCGAACAGGGCCACGAACGACGCCCCGAAACCGTACCCTACGATTAGGAGCGGAATCTTGGTCGCCTCGACACCGCCGACAACGCCGACCAGGACATACAACCCGGCCACCCCCAGCAGACTCATGGCCACCACCAGGAGGCCCGAAACCGCTCCCCCTCGCAGGGCGATGCGCAGAGCGTCATTGAGGCTGGACAAAGCGGCGTGCGCGGTCCGGATGTTGCTGCGGATCGATATCCACATCCCGACATACCCGGCGAAGACCGAACAGAGGGCGCCGAACACGAACGACAGGGTGATCCAGGAGGCCAGCTGCAACGAACTGCCGACCGGATCGAAATCGTGATGACTGCGGATGAACCCGTATCCGACGAACAGGACCGCCGCGAAAAGGACGGCCAGGAGAATGATGGTACGGTTCTGGCGGCGCAGGAACGCTTCCGCTCCCTCCTTGATGGCGTTCGAGATGGCCTGCATCGCCGGACTGCCGGTGCCATGACGCAGCACCCAGCGGCTGAGGTAGGCCGCGAACGCCAGCCCGAAAACGCTGATTCCGATCACGATTAATACGAGGTTTGCCATGCTTTCCGTCTCCTGTTTTCCGGCCGCGGAATCCGTATGCGCCCTGCGCCGTTGCGTCGCGCCCGAAAACAGGCGCTTCCGCACGGCGGTCGGCGGCTCCCGGACGATACCTTGCTCTCAGCCGGCCCGTGAATGGGCTGTAATTAGTCTACCACCACGAGGTTTGTCAATCAAATTGTTCCCGGCTGTCCCCGCGGGTGGAAGCTATCCGGGTTTAGAACGCGGATGGGTGCGCACACATCCCGCCCGCAATCCCGCGGTATATTGCCACGTGGTACGTAAACCGGCCGGCAAACCGCAAGGTTCCCGGGCCTTCCGCATTTTTATGGGGGCAAATGATATGAATCGGCCGGGAATCATCTGCCGGCGGGGATACCGGCCGGTTACGACGGCAGATAAATCATCGTTGGCATGCCAACCGGTG
>JAAZOE010000247.1 GCA_012797915.1 Candidatus Zixiibacteriota bacterium
AGACGATCAGCAACGCCGAGGATTGATTCTCGATTAACGTCAGAAGACGGATGCTTTGACCCGCCGAATCGAGCAGACAAACATCCGGGAGGGATGTTCTTGTCATATATTCCGATGGGTCTATCAGTCCAGGCGACGTTTCTCCGGGGCGTCGCATAACCTGCCACAGCAGCAGAATGTTGACCATGACCAGCAGAACGATAACGAAGGTGTATCCGGCGCGACTGGTCATGGTTCATTTCCGGAGATGCGTTTTCAACAGACGTTTTCCGTCAAGCGACAGGAAATATACATTCCCGTCGGCATCCCGGCCGATGGGAAAGCAATTCGATGGAATTCGAGAGGCGATTACGCCGCCGTCGGTTCCATACACCTCCAATACAAACGGCGACGACACTCCCGGTATGCGACCATTGGTTAAACCCGCCATGACCAGGCGATTGCGTCCATCGGATACCAACCGAATGATGCGGGGCCACGACTGCGGGAATTCGCGGGGCGGTTTTCCTCCGGATGACAGCGGTGGGTCCAGCTTCGGCGGCGGGACAAACCAGGCCGGCGGTTCGGTCATCCGTTCCGCTTCGCGTCGCCCGAAGCTCCACCAATATAGACTGCCTTCGACGTTGAAAGCAGCATAGAGTTCCCCGGCGTCGTCGATATCGGCCACCACGTCGACCCCGCTCCAGAGGTTATGGGACAATACAATCGAAGGAGCAGTTAGAAAAGAATCGAGCAGGATACCGTCAGGGTTGAATCGATTACCGTAAGTTCCCCTGTTGGCCGCACTATGAGAATCGAGCTTTAAACCAATGAGCAAATAATCGCCGTTCGGCAATTGTTTTAATTCATTAGGGGGATTCATACTTGGAGGAAGAAGAAACGAAGTTCTCAGTTTTCCATCGACCCCGAGAGCACTGATCCGCCGATTGCCAAGGTCGCTGACCAGCAAATCCCCGGAACGGGTACAACTGACCGCCAGCGGAACATCGACTTGTCCCCGGCCCCGTCCGGATTGTACCACCGTCGTCTCCTTGTACGCGAACGCCGGCAAGGGTTCTGAAAATTCCCCCGGGTGCGGTCTCCCCGTCCCTCCTCGATCGGCCACGGTATCAATCCTTTCGTGGGCAAAATCATATCGTTGGATTTCGCCCAGGTCGGGATTAATATAGATGAGGGCGTCGCCGGCGGAGCTGACCGTGCAGAAGTTCCAATAGGTGCATTCCGGCGAGGCCGCCAGTCTAAGTTGCGGCGGCAGGTTGACGACGCTGTCGACCGCGAACACGGTATCGAACACCGGCGCCACGGCGAGCGAGGTGACTACGATGATTGTCAGCATATCGACTCCCGTAAAATCGTTATGGGCCTTGACCGCGTGTGTCGCGCTTTGGGCAAGATTGGATTCGGCTCGAATCCCGCCGTTTCAACCGTGGCGCCGGCAATTATCGCCCGTCTAAATTCCGGGATCGTTGGGTTGCGGCGTATTGATGATGCAGATGCAATCACCCAAATCCTTCGGACAGGAGCATCCAATGACGTTTCCATTCTGATCTTTGACGTTACTTCCGGCCATGTACTTTTTCTTGGGGGCATCGGCCCCGAAACCGGCCGCCGCCAGGACAAAGATATCCACCGCGAGTAACATGATTAAAATGCCAATGAAAACAAGTTTTCTGACTTTTTCCACAACGCTCACCTCCTCTCCTCATTATTCGGAACGAGATCGAGCCGAATCCTCCATTCGCGGTATGGCGTTGCACCGGTATATTGAGAAGATAATCCGGATGTGCCCGCATGTGCCCGCGCCATCCTTCAATTGGAAGAAAAACAATAGGCAAATATTTGTCAAGGAAAATTCCCCCCCCCCCCCCAAAAAAAAATAAATATAATCGCATGACACACAAGCGGTTGTGGGTGCTTTTTGTGGGTGTGCCGGGCGAATGGCCGCAGCGGACGGGGCGATAGAAGCGTTGTTCAGTCGATGCGATGGATGTCGGGAAAGGCCTCAGGCCCAAAAATGAACCCACCCGATGGGTGGGGTTCCCGGTTATTTGTACTGCTCGAACATCCGGTGGTAGATCTCCTGCAACTTGCCGGAGCGGATATCCCCCTTCAACTCGGCCGTGGCGGTCGATAGCCACTTGTGCATCGGGTCGTTGACCAGCAGGCTGTCGATATAGGCGTTGACCTCCGGATTGTCATATTCCCTGGCCTCAGGGATCAATTCGAAATAGAAATGTTTGGCTACCTCATACGCCCCGTGCCACCAGGTGTAATCCGGGCCCATCATGGCCGCGCCGTGCCGCATCCGCCGTCCCTCGTGATGCCACAATTCCCAATAGACCCACTCGATCTCGTTGCTGAAATCGGCCGGATGTTCCAACAGCTTATTTTTCCGCACCAACTGCATGATCATCCCGGCCGGTTTGGCGAACTTGTCGTTGTACAGCGCCACGGTGGCGTCGAATTGCCGGTAATGGCCGTCCACGAATGCACCCCCATGACAGGTCGAGCAGACGTCCTTCATGGCCGTTCGTTTCGTTTCCCAATTATCCTTGGGCACGGAAACGGCCGGGCGCAGCGTCCAGCTCAACCGCGTGCCGACGTCGTGCGTCACCGGCGCCTTGACGGACGCCGACATGTGGCAGGTGGCGCAGGTCGGGGCCTCGAAGTAGTCCCTGCCGACGACCCACTCATCCGAGGTTAGATTCATGGCCTCGATATGGGTGTAGTAGGCGTTGCCGTGTTTGGATTCCTCGTACACCTCGCGCTGGGGATGGTCCGGGCCGAGATGGCATTTGGAGCAGGATTCCGGTTGCCGGGCCTGCGCGGCCGAAAATGAATGTCGGGTATGACAAGCGTGGCAGGCGCCCTTGGAACCGTCCGGGTTGAGCCGCCCGATGCCGGAATTGGGCCAGCTTTTGGCGGTCAATCTATTGGGCGAGGCGCTGTCGAGTTTGACCTTGCCGCCGTGGCAGTTTTCGCATCCGGTGATCGCCGCCGGTTCACCTCCCGCCACATGGGCCAGGTAGGCATCCTGCGATTCCAATATCTCTCCGGCCGTCGCATGATATGATGCCTGCACCTGGGCCGCCTCGTCGGGATGACACCCGGCGCAGTCTTTGGGGGTGACCAGCGTGGCCACCAACGTTCCTTCGTGCATGAAGGCATCGGCGTCCGTTTGGGCGGCCTGATGGCATTCCAGACAGGTCACGCCGCCGGCGGCATGCTTGGAGCCGTTCCATTGGCCAAACAGCCCCGGCGTTTTTTCTTTATGGCAAGCCAGACAGCGGTCACCGGCACCGGGTTCCGCCGCGG
>JAAZOE010000248.1 GCA_012797915.1 Candidatus Zixiibacteriota bacterium
CCCAGCCCGGCACGATCAGCGAACGGAAGAGCGCTTTAAGCCGCGTCTTGGGTACCAGGGTGATATCGAGGGTGGTGGTCAGCGATTCCGACAGATAGGCGGTGGATCGATACCGCTCATAGCCATCGCGGGTGACATCGACCCGGTAGCGGCCGGCCAGCAGCCGGTCGAAAGCAACCGGGGTAACGCCGGAGAGCGACATGTCGCCCTGCAGGGTTACCAGCGCCCCCGGCGGCGTGGTCGAAATCTGAAGATTTCCCTGATTCTGGGCCGCGGCCGTCGCCGCACAGGCGATAATCGCCACGGCGGCCAGCCGGGTGATATTCCTGAGTAGGACCGAAGTCATGGCAAAGTCCTTTTAACCTTAATTTCGGGAGTGAGTCCCATTCCTTGCTGTCATGATACGGAAATCCGCCGGGGACAACAATAAAAAACCGCACGCGAAGCGTGCGGTTTGCGGAAAGTCTTTTCCGGGATTTAGAAGGCCCCTTTGCCGGTGATGACAACGACCACGGTTTTCATCAGGATCTTGACGTCCTGCCACAGGCTCCAGGTGCGGATGTATTCGAGGTCGTAGTGAACCTTGCGCACCACGGACGTGACGGAGCAATCGTAACCGTTTTCCACCTGGGCCAGACCGGTCAACCCCGGCTTGACCGTCAGGCGCTGGTCGTAATTTTCCACCTGGGAACACAACTCCTTGACAAACATCGGCCGTTCGGGACGCGGCCCGACCAGCGACATGTCGCCCAGCAGAATATTAATGAACTGGGGGACCTCATCCATGCGCGTCTTGCGCAGGAAACGCCCCAGCCGGGTGATCCGGGGATCATTCTTGGTGGCCCACACCGGTCCGCACTTGCGCTCGGCATCGGCGACCATAGTTCGAAACTTGATGACGTGGAACGGCCGCCCCAACAAATCGGACCGTCTCCGGTCCCGCGACGAACGTCCCATGCGGGAGCCCTCGACCGCCCGGCGCTCGCCCCGGCGGCGGTTGTGCCCGACGCGGGACTGGCGATAGAAGATCGGCCCCGGCGAATCGAGTTTGATGATGATCGGCAGGAGCGCGAACAGCGGCGAGGTCAGAATCAGGCCGACTGCGGCGCCGACGATGTCGATGCTCCGTTTGAAGAAGCTTCCCAGCCGCGTCTGCAACGGCAGCGATTCGGCATAGGGCGCCCGTCGACTGGTGAGGAGCATGACCACGAGCAGCGCATGACCCAGTATATATTCGGAGAAGAAATCACTCAGATGGGCGCGAACCGTCCGGACCAGCGGCCGACGGGTCGTCCCGGCCCCGTCGTCGCCGGCCAAGGCGACGGTCAGGCGGCGCGGGGAAACGGCCAGTCCCTGGCTTGTATCCGGACGAAGAGAATTAGAGTACATAATTCTTACCCCCGATTAAATCAGAGTCCGCGGCGGTAAGGAAAACCTCGGCGCCCATATCCCGAAGCGTTCCACCGGAGTAAACTGTCTGGCAAAAACAACCGCAGCAAGTACCGCTTTTGTGGATAATATACGCATTCAATTCGTCGGTGATTGCTTTTTTTTCGGCCAGCTGCATGTTCGCTTTCATCTCCGCTTTCCAATTCCGTGGCGCAATCTCGTAGTTTCGTGTGTATCCGCCGGGCGTGACCCGTTCGTTAGCCGGGAATTAAGCAAAATGACTGCCAATGGCGGAGGTTATATACTAAAAACATGGGGGAATATATGTGGCCAAACGGACAGCGTAAGATGCATAGAGACAATTAGTTAAACAGGTATTCGCAAACCGGAGGAAAAAGATGAAACAGGGCTTGCAGGAAGAGGGAGCTATTCGGTCTTCTTTTTATGACTTCCGGGTGCCTTTAGGTGCAATCGACTGCAACCGCCCTGCGCAAAACTGCATTTCCATGCAGGAAAAGGCCGGTACCCGCATGGTATCGGCCTTCTCATAAATCGATGTTCAGAAGGAAAATAGCGGCTTGGATTACCAGGACAGACTCAAAGACAGGTTGTGGATCGGATCGCCGCCGAATTGGCTGGAGGGAATAAACGTATAGTCGAATCGGCCGACGCCATAGGCCAATCCGGCGCCGAGGTTATACCGGAACGAATCCGTCCCCGGGACATCTTGGGCCTGATAGGCGAAGCCGGAACGGGCGCATAACGGCCCGGCCAGATTTAATTCCATCCCCTGGCGCCAGATGATGTCGCCTTCCCGCGGAACGTAGGCCTCCACCGAAACCATCAACTTGTCGCTGAACTGCCGGACGGCCATGCCCAAGCGGACCGCCGCCGGAAGTTGTTCGTTTTCCGATTCGAAACGAACGGGCGCCCCGAGATTGGCTCCGGCCAAGCCGAAGCGGACCGTGTTGAAATCGGCCAGCAAGCCGACATCGCCGGCAAAGGCGGTTCCCTTGACGACATCAAACGATTGCTCGATATATTTGCCGGTAACGCCCAGGGAGAAGGTTTCATTTAAGGCATAGCTGAAGGAGACGGAGGCCGCGAGGTTGTACATCGACAGATCTTCGCCCTGATTGCCGTCCTCATCATACGATTGAAACGTGCCATATCCAAGATAAGTAACGCCGGCGCCGAACCCGAACCGGCCGTGCGGGACGGCCACGTAGAGGTTTTCCACCTTGACGTCCTGATACCAGTCGTAGTGGGAAAACTGCAACTGCTTTTTATCGAGTCGACCCAGCCCGGCGGGATTCCGATAGACGGCGGAGGCATCATCG
>JAAZOE010000249.1 GCA_012797915.1 Candidatus Zixiibacteriota bacterium
ATCTGGTTCTGGGTTTCGGCCAGTTTGCGGTTGCTCTCTTCGAGCTCGGCGGCGCGGTCTTTGAGATCGCGGTACAGGGACGAGCGTTCGACGGCGGCCGCCGTCTGGTCGGCGATCAGCTTGAGGAAGCGGGTGTCATGGTCGGTGATCGCCTCGCGGGTGATGGCGTTGTCCACCACCAGCAGGCCGATGACCCGGTCGCGGGAGACCAGCGGGGTCATGGCCACGCGCCGTTCGCCCATGTGGGCCAGCACGCGGTCGGTGGCATAGTCGATATCCATGGTGCCGTCGATGACCAGGGGGGCCTTGGTATGCATCGCCCGGGCGAACATCGAACCGTTGGTGGTATCGATGCGCACGTCTCGGATCAGATCGGTCAGGTTGCGGTTGCTTTTTTCGGCCTCTTCCTGATACAGCGACAGGATTTCGAAGAGCGAACGATTGTCGTGTTCCAGCGAGCTCCAGATTTTACCGGCCTCGTCGGAGTTGGTCGGACCGACCGCCAACCGGCCGGACAGGGTCGTGCCGTCGTCATCGAGAAGAAACAGAAAGGCGCGGTTGAATCCCAGACCCTGGCGGGCGGTGACGCCGGTGAGAATGACCTTCAACACTTCCTCGGTGTCCAGCGCCGATGAAACCACCTGCGAAATCTGCGACAGCATCGACAGTTCATCAATCCGGTTTTTCAGCTCCTGCTGCTGTTTCATCTGCTCGGTGACGTCCTCGATGACGCCGAAAACCCCCAGCGGGGCCGGCGCATCCTGATAGGCCGCGTTGCAGGACAGGCAGTAATAGGCGAAGTGCCCGATCAGGTTCGTCCCCGGAAAACAATGGATTCGAAACGGCTCCCCGCCGTTGGCCAGACCGATGATCCGATCGATAATCGCCTGTGAAAAGAAAAACTCCAACTGCGACAGCGGCCGTCCCTCGGCCGCCGGGGAATTATCGAAACCGAACATCTCCGCGGCCCGATCATTGACGTTCCGCAGCCGTCCCTCGCGGTCGACGGCGAACAAGCCCACCGGATTGGAACGGACGATGCCGGGGAAGGCATCGATCGAACGAACCTCGCTTCTGTCGGTAAACTCACGGGTCAGCATGATCCCTCTCCCCTCGCTCGCGACGGCGGGTCATCGGGTTGACATTCGGATTTTTCCGTCTCATCGGCCAGAAGGCGGTCGAGACGGGACAGCTTATGCGAGATCAGCGTAATCCGCCGGGCTTCCGCAATGACCGCCTGCAGGTGTCCGGCGACCGCCGGGGGCAACTGCGGCGCCTCGAGTTCGATCATGCGGGCGTTGCCGGTGATGGCGGCCAGAGCCTGATTGATTTCCTCCACGGCCTGGCGGGCCAGGCTGCGGGCCTCGGCCGCGCCCCCGGCAGAGGAAAGGGGCGACCGAGGAGATTCGTCCACCTGAGGATGCTCGGGAATCGTCCGCTCCCGTTTGAGATTCACCCGTTGTACCAGCGCCTGGGCGGTAAGGTCGGCGATCTCGCGGAGAAAGGCCCGAGCCTGATCATCCAGCCCATCCGGTTCGGGATGACTGACGGCCAGCAGACCCATCGGTTCCTGACCGTCG
>JAAZOE010000250.1 GCA_012797915.1 Candidatus Zixiibacteriota bacterium
ACCAGCTCCTTGCCGGAGCCCGAAGGCCCGATGATCAAAGTCGAAATGTCGGTCGGCGCTACCTGCGCAATCATCTCCGCCGTCCGTTTCAGCTGGACCGACTTTCCCACCAAGTGGCATTCTTCCATAAGTCCCTTGATCCGCAGACAGGCCGCCACTTTCTTCTCGAATTCCCGCCGGTCGAGACCGTGCGGCAGGACGGCATCGACCACATACTCCGGCAGGGTGTGATCGTCGTCCTCGGCCACCAGCCAGAACTCGCTGTTCGGGGTCCGTCGATACATTCGCATGACCAGCTGGTCATTGAACTTTGGATGCGCCGTATCAAGGATGATGATTGCCACCCGGTCCTGCTTGACCGCCTCCATCAACTCCGCCGGTTCGGCGGCCAACATGAGACGGGCCGAGGGCACGCCCCCTTTGGCAAACGGATATTCCTTCTGGGCAAACAGAATGATTGTCGGGCCTACCGGTTTCACCGCTTCCTTCTCCTCTGAGAACGTTTTTCCTTCGGCGCCTTCCGCGGCGCCGCCGTTTTCACCAAAAACAAGTCAATCTCCCGGGCCTCGACATCCACCTTGAGGATTCCGACCCGGACCTTGTCTCCCAGCCGGAACACCCGTCCATGACGGCGCCCGACCATCCGATACCCGGCTTCATCATAGGCGTAATAATCGTCATCCAGCGTCGACACCCGCACCAGCCCCTCGCATCCCGGCTCGACCAGCCGCACAAAGAATCCGAAATTCAGGATGCCCGAAATGATTCCCTCATATTCCCAGCCGACATGTTCGGCCATGAAAACCGTCTGCTTGGCCTTGACCGCCTCCCGCTCCGCCTCCATCGCCCGGCGCTCCATCTCCGATGATTGTTTGCCGACGTTGGTCAGGACGCTGTCCAGCTTCTGCGCCAGCTTGACCGGATACCGGCCGTTTTTCAGCTGCTTCAACAACCGGTGCACGAGCAAGTCGGGATACCGCCGTATAGGGGAGGTGAAATGCAGATAATGGGTAAAGGCCAGACCGAAATGGCCGAGATTTTCCGGCTGATAGACCGCCTTTTTCATCGACCGCAGGAGCAGTTCGTTCAGCAGATCCTCTTCCGGTTTTCCTTTGATCGTGTCCAGAAATCCGGCGATGGCCCGGGTCGGCATGGTCGGCGAAACCGGAAAGGTGTACCCGAACGCCTTGGCGAAATGGGCGAACGCTTCCAGCTTCTCCATGTCCGGCCGGTCGTGCACCCGGTACAGAATCGGCTGGGCGTTGCGGAAGAAATGCAGGGCGACCTCCCGATTGGCCGCAAGCATGAATTCCTCGATCAGCCGATGCGATTCCAGCCGCACCCGGTTGCCGATATCGACGACATTGCCGTTGTCGTCGAGGGTAATCTTGGCCTCCGGCAGGTCGAAATCGAGCGACCCCGCCTCCTGCCGCCGCTTGAGCAGTATCCGGGCCAGGTCCCGCATCAGCAGCAGCTCATGGGCCACTCGTTCCACCGCCGGATCAGGTGTCCCGCCGTCGAAAAAGGCCTGCACTTCATCATAGGACAGTTTCGCCCGCGACTTGATGACCGACTGGCAGATCTCGTGATCGAGCACATTGCCGTTTTGATCGAAGTCGATGAAGATGGTCATGGCCAGCCGCTTGCGGTTGGCCCGCAGTGAACAAACGTCGTTGGACAGCTTTTCCGGCAACATCGGAATCACGCGGTCGGGGAAATAGACCGAGGTTCCCCGCTCGAACGCCTCGGCGTCCAGCTTGCTTCCGCCGCGCACGAAATGGGAGACATCGGCGATATGCACGCCCAGCCGGTAGCGGTCCTCCTTTTTCTCTATCGAGACGGCGTCGTCGTGGTCCTTGGCGTCGGCCGGATCGATTGTGAAAAGCACCAGCTTGGTCAGGTCGCGACGATTGTTCTCTTCCTTCGACCAATCGGCGGCGACCGCCTCTGCTTCGGATTCGACCGCGGCCGGGAATTCAGTCGGCAGATCATACTTGCGGATGATTGATAATGTGTCGGCTTCCGGATCGCCGGCCATCCCCAACCGTTCGATGATTCTCCCTTCGGGGTACAGATACGGATCGGTCCATTCTTCAAGCTGGACGACAACCTTCTCGCCGTCGCGGGCGCGGGCGGTCTGCCCCTTGGTGATATAAATATCGCGATGGACGTTTTTCGAATCGGGCACGACATAGGCGTACCCGCGGCCGAGCTTGAACTTGCCAACGACTTTAGTCGTCTTCCGCTCGAGAATCTTCAGCACCGCCCCTTCCCGCTTGTCCTTGAAACCGCGTCCCGGTTTCAACCGCACCATCACTCGGTCGCCGTCGAACGAGGTATGCAGATCGCGGGCGGCGATAAATATCTCTTCATCGGAATTGTCGCACTTGACGAACCCGAAACCGGAACGGGTCAGCGAGATGACGCCGGTCACCAGGTCCATCTGATCGGGCAGTCCGATACGACCCCGCTTGAGGTGAACCAGTTTGCCTTGGGTGATCAGGTCCTTGACCCCCCGGCGGAACGCCGGATAGGCTTCCGCTTTAACGCCGATCGCTTTGGCCAGTTCCTTGATCTTCATCGGCCGGTCGGCGTGGGCCTGGATGAAGTCCCGGATCCAATCCAAGTTTTCTTTCTTAGGCATTCATTCTCCTTATTGATTATCAAAATGCTTTGGATGCAGGCGGGAGTCAATAAAAATCGGCCGAGTACTGCCAAAATGGCAGAGAAAAGGGCCGCCTATTGGCGGCCCTCAAAGATTATCAGTAAATGGTGGAATGGGTTAGTGACCCGCGGGACATTTCGTTTCAGACCCAAGGACTGCCGCGACCTTATAACCCATCTCCGATACCATTTTGGTCAGCTCTTCCCCTTTAATTTTATCGGGGTTGAAACAGACGACCATCTGGCCGGTTTTCGGATCGATTGGATTGACTTTATGGATTCCAGCTTTACCGGTAAGGGCCTGGACGATCTTCTCGCCGTTGTCGCCGGTCGCCATGCCTTGCAGGCCCAAGGTCAATGATTCGCACTTTCCCTCGTGTTGGCAGTCATGCTTCATGGCCGCGGTGGAATCCTTCGCGGCCGCCGCGGCGGCTTCGGCCTTCTTCTGCATCGGGCAGGTTTTGACCGGGCAGGTTTTGGTGCAATCTTTCTTGGGGGCATCGTCGCCGGCCCACACGCTCATGGCTGTGAAACTCAGGCAAAACGCCAGGGCCAAACCGATAATCAGTACCTTCTTCACGTCTCCTCCATTGCTGTAGTGACCCGGCCGCCGGCTACGGCGGCCAGGATAATCTGAGACAATATACCACTTATTTCCCTTTACCGCAACCGGCAGGTCCACGGCAAGGCTTCCCGCAAGAGGCTTTGGCTCCCTGGCCCATGCCCATCGGGCCCGAGCCGCACATTCCGCCGCCATGGCAGGCTTTCACCTTTTCCAATTGTTCGGCGGTGAGAACGCCCTTCAGGTTGAAGATATGATTGATGCGCGCCTCGGCCATTTGGCCTTTCACGGTGTTGATTTCCCGGGTCGCGGCCAGCGCTTTGGCTTTGTCCGGCGAGTCCGCACTCATTTCCGCTCGCATCCGCAATTGGGCCTTCTCCAGCGCGGCTTTCATATCGATCATGGCGTTGCGATGGGCGAAATTGATGTCCTTGATCTTCTGGGTCTGCTCTTTGGTCAGATCGAGGTCTTTGCAATTCAGCAGATTGCAACCCATACCCCATCCCTGACCCATGTCGTCGTCATCGCGGCCCATCATCATATGGCGACCCAACATGCCGGGGCCCATGTCGCCGCACTTCATGGTCCACATCGGGCCCGCATCATCATCCATCTGCATCTCGATGACCCGGACTTCCTTGGTCGTCTGCGCCGTCGGGGCGTCGTCATCGGCCAGGATAACCGGCGTGGCCAGAACGAGGATGATCCCCGCAAGTGTCAACAGCTTCTTCATAACTACTCCTTCACAGATTGATTGTATACCGAGTTACTTTTTTCCTACCGTCTCCGCCGTCCCTCGCTGCCGGAATTCCCGCAGCGTTTCCAGCATCTCCCGTTCAAACCGCTCCTGAAACACCGCCAATTTTGCCAGTTGATTGAAATTCATAACCGTCGCGGCCTCCCGCCGAAACGCCTCGTCCCGGTCGCGAATCGCGCTCTGATTGGCCGCCAGACTGTCCATCTTGGCCCGCAGACTGTTTTCATCGCCGGAGGCGGATATGGCCGCCGCCAGGCGATCGACCAGATCCATCCGCTGCTGGCGCAAATCCTTCATATCCTTGCGATAGGCCCGAAAAATCGGCAGGAACTTCAGCGACTGCTCGTCGGTCAAATCCACCGCCTCGAACAGTTTCAACAGCCGCAGGTTCTCGTAATTCGCTTCCATCTGCGGCCCAAACATCTTCGGGCAACTGGGCGGACAGTTCGGCCCGGGTCCCGGGCCGTTCCCCTGACCCATCTGGCCCACGGCTGTCCCGGTCGCAGCCATCATCAGGAAAACCGCCAGCGCCGTCAAGTGCCTTCTGTTCATCTCTTATATCTCCGCCGAAAGGGTCGTCAACATATATTCCAGTTCCTCGGTCGACGTGTTGTCCAAAATATCCTCCACCTGCGACGGACGAACCTGGTCCGTGATATAGGCAGCCGAGGTTTGATCCAACAACCGCGAAACCTGATCGATATCGCCGTTCAATAACAGCGGCAGAGCATCGGTCTTCTCCGCTTCCGTCATCGACATCACCTGCAATTGCTGGTCTGCGTTTTGGGTCGTACTCATCCGGCTTCCCGGCATAAGTCCCACCAGCAGGATCAACGCCGCCGCCGCCGCCGGCCGAATCGCCCATTGCCAGATACGGAATCCGTCCCGATCGACCGATTCCTGCGCCGCCGCCGCGATTTCCCGCTTTATCCCGACGACCATCTTTTCGGCTTCTTCGACGGTGAGGGCGGCCGATGTCATCGCTCCAGCCTCATCGGTGAAGGCGGCCAGCGCATCAACGTACTCCCGGCAGGCGGGGCAGGATTCAATATGAGTCCTCGTCTCGTCGTCCGGCCTGACCCCTTCGGAGGTCATCGCCAGCTCCAGCCGAGTATGGCATTCGCGGCAGTTCACTGTTCCGTTAACCTGCTTCTGAGTTTTTTAACCGCTTCGGCGAAACTGGTTTTCGCCGCCGAAACCGAACTTTTCTGTATCCGGGCGATGTCATCGAACGGAAGATGATCGTAAAACCGCAGGTGAAACACCGCCTTCTGCACCGGCGGTAGATCATTTATTGCGGCGGTCAGTCGTTCCCGCCGCGTCTTGGACGCCAGTTCCGCCTCGGGGTCGGCAACCGGAGACGCCTGATCGAAGTCCGCCGGCAGAGCGGTTTCCCGAGCTGCCCGCTTCATATAGTTCCTGGTTTTGTTGAGGGCAATTTGAATGAGCCAGGTGGAAAATGATGCTTCCTGACGGAACCCCGGAAGGTTCTGCCAGACCGCCAGGAATGTTTCCTGGGTCAGGTCCAGCGCGGCGTCTCGGTTGGAAGTCATTCTCATCACCAGTCCGAATATCCTGTCCTGATACCGGCGGACGAGTTCGGTGAACGCCTCGGCATCTCCTGTGGCCGCTTGTTCAATCAGCGCCCGCTCGTCGGTCATCATCTTCCGTTCTACTAATCGTTGGACAGTCCAGCCGCAAAAAAGACCAATGGAAAGTAGGAAAATCCGTCCAAAAAGCAACTTCTTTTCCGACATCTCCTTACGCGCTTTTCCGCTTGCATGGTTGCGAAAAGATACTATAATACGATGGAAGTCGGGACGCCTTCTGCCCCAATGAACAAACACCCGCCGCCTGATCGCTTTTCGCGTCCGATGCACCGGTCACTGAAACCATCTTCCGGGAGGGAACATGGTTGCCCGAAACCTTCTCGCCGCAGTTTCCATCGCCGGCCTGATCGGCTTTGCCGGCTGCTCCGATATTCTCGATTCCGGGACCGGTTTGCCGGCCGACGACGGCGTGATGCCCTTGCAGGTCGGCAACAGCTGGACCTATGAACGATCCGTGCGCGGCAATCC
>JAAZOE010000251.1 GCA_012797915.1 Candidatus Zixiibacteriota bacterium
CGAAGACGGGGGATGATTCCTCATCGTCGGAGGCGACGACGGAGTAGGTTCCGGAGGGCGGCGTTCAGGGAATGAACGACGCGGTTTCCGCGACGGCTGAGTGTTAGGAGAGGTGCGTTGGACAAGAAGACAAACAGATTGCGCATTTACGATATCGCCAAGGAATACAAGATATCCAGCGATGCGCTCATGAAAGTTCTGCGGGGCTTGGGATTCACCATCAAGTCGCACATGTCGATCGCCTCCGAAGATATGCTGGAAGCGATCGCCGACAAATTCAAACACGAGATCGCCGAAGTCAAGAAGGACGACGAGGCCCGCAAACGCAAACTGCTGGAACTGGAAGCGCACAAGCGGCGGGAAGAGGCCGAAAAACAGGCGTTGCTGCATAAGGCGGAAGCCGCGGCCAGGAAGAAAAAAGCCCTGGTCGAAAAAAAGGCCAAAGAGCGGGCCGCCAAGGAACTGGCCGAGGCCAAGAAGGAAGTCGAAGCTCCCGCGCCACCCGAACCGGTCATTGAAAAGCCCCGCGCGGAAATCCCGGTGGTCAAAGCCACGGTCGTCCCGGCGACGCCGGCGCCGGAAAAACGCCGCCCGGCCGTCATGGAACCGGTCAGGGAACACCCGCGAAGAGAGCCGCGTCGTCCCGAGCCGGCGGCGGCCCATAAACCGCCCGAGGCCGTCTCCAAGATACGCGTGTCCCCCGAGGCCGCCCAGAAACTGGAAAAGCGTTTGCAGCAGAGCACGGCGGTTTCCAAAGCCGAAAAACGGCGCAAGAAACGGGATCGCGGCAAGAAAGGCCGCGCCGCCCATGTGGTCGATCAGGAAGCCGTAACCCTGGCCTTCAAAAAGACCATGGCCAGCATCGATGGCGTCAAGAAAGTCAAGAAATATAAAAAGCGGTCGGCTGAGGGCGAGACTCCCGAAGAAGATACCCAGACCGTCGAAGTCACCGAATTCATGACCATCTCGGAACTGGCCAAGGTGCTCGATCACCGGCCGGCCGAGTTGGTGGCCAAGTGTCTCGAATTGGGCGTGCTGGCCTCAATTAACCAGCGCTTGGATATCGATACCATCGAGACTCTGGCTCTGGAATTCGGCTACGGCGTCAGGCAGGTGGAGGAAATCGGGACCACGGTCATGGAGGAGGAAAACGAAGAGAATCTGCAGTTCCGGCCTCCGGTGGTAACCATCATGGGTCATGTCGACCACGGCAAAACAACGTTATTGGACTACATCCGCAAGTCGAATATCGCCGGCGGCGAGGCCGGGGAAATCACCCAGCATATCGGGGCCTACGCGGTGCAGTCGTCGGCCGGTCGGATCACCTTCCTGGACACTCCGGGTCACGAGGCTTTTTCGGCCATGCGGGCGCGCGGCGCTCAGGTGACCGATATCGTCGTCCTAGTGGTGTCCGCCGTCGAGGCGGTCATGCCGCAGACGGTCGAAGCGATCAATCATGCCAAGGCCGCCAACGTGCCGATCATCGTGGCCATCAACAAGATCGACCTCCCCGGCGCCAATACCGATTCCGTCCGCCAGCAGCTGGCCAACCTGAATCTGCTCGATGAGAGCTGGGGCGGCAAAACGATCATGGTGGAAGTGTCGGCCAAGAAAGGCACCGGCGTCGATAAGCTGCTGGAAATGATCATCATCCAGTCGGAAATGATGGAACTGAAGGCCGATCCGGACATCAAGGCGCAGGGAGCCATCATTGAGGCTCGTCTGGAAAAGGGACGGGGACCGGTGGTGACGCTGCTGGTGCAGAAAGGCACTCTGCGGGTCGGCACGCCATTTGTCGCCGGCGGATGTTTCGGTCGGGTTCGAGCCATGGTCGATGACCGCGGCCACGAGGTGGTCGAAGCCGGTCCCGGCATGCCCGTGCAGGTCACCGGGCTGACCGGCGTCCCGTACGCCGGGGATACGTTCATGGTCACGGCCGACGAATCGGAAGCCCGCAATATCTCCCTCAAGCGGCAGCAGATTCGACGCGAATACGAAATCCGACGGGTGGCGCCGACCACGCTGGAATCGGCCTACGAAAAAATCAAAGACGGTCAGATCACCGATCTCAAGATCATCATCAAGGGGGACGTCGCCGGATCGGTGGAGGCGCTCGATGATACTCTGGGCGCCATCGGCAACGAGGAAGTGCGGGTCAACATTATCCACA
>JAAZOE010000252.1 GCA_012797915.1 Candidatus Zixiibacteriota bacterium
TGGCGTCCGACCGCCCGCGCGGTCGATAACATGGTGCCGTCGCCTCCCAGCGAGATGATCAGGTCGGTGTTTTCGGGCAATTTTTCGCGGGGAAGGAACGATTGTCCGCGCCCGACCCTCGCGGCCAGCTGGTCGCAGAAATGGAGCGTGATGCCGTTTTTCCCGGCCCATTCGATGATCCGGCCGACGACGTTTTGGGCGTCGGGCCGGTCCATGTTGGCGATAATCCCGAATCTCATTTACATCGTCTCGCCGTCTTCGCCGTCCTGGGAAGGCGCGACTTCTTGCATCGGGGTCTCGGCCGGTTTCTCGTCGGCCGGTTTGCGGCCGTTCCGTTTCAGATGCAGGACGTTCCACAGCGGTCGTTTCGGCTTCAGGATCGTTTCGATTGACCGGATGATCCCTTCCTCATCCAGCCCGATCTCCTGCAGCAGCCGTTCGCGGCTGCCGTGCTGAATGAAGCGGTCGGGCAAGGCCAGACGCAACAGCCGCCCGCGGAACTCGATGATGTCGAAATACTCCAGCACGGCCGAACCGAGGCCGCCGTTGATGCTGTTTTCCTCGACCGTGACCACCCGGTCGAACCGTTCGGCGATTTCCTGCAGGGCCTCCGTATCCAGCGGCTTGATAAACCGGCCGTTGATCAGTGAGGCGTTGACCCCCTGCGCGTGCAGGGCCTCCACGACCGTGCGGCAGATCGGCACCATCGCTCCCGTGGCGATGATGGCCAGATCGGCGCCGCCGTTGAGTACCTCCCACCGCCCCCACTCGAACCGCCCCGGTCGACTGCCGACCGGATAGGGGATCATGCCGCGGGGATAGCGGATGGCCACCGGTCCGATCCGATGGGTCACGGCGTATTCCAGCATCTGCTCCAGCTCATCGCCGTCGGCGGGAGCCGCCACGGTCATGTTCGGCACCGCCCGCAAATAACTGATATCGAACGCCCCGTGATGGGTCGGGCCGTCCTCGCCGACCAGCCCCCCGCGGTCGATGCAGAAAACCACGGGCAGTTTTTGCAGGGCCACGTCATGGATAATCTGGTCATAGGCGCGTTGCAGAAACGTCGAATAGATGGCGCAAACCGGTTTGGCTCCCCCCGCCGCCAATCCGGCGGCGAAACAGACGGCATGCTGTTCGGCGATACCGACGTCATAGAACCGGTCGGGGAATTTCTGGGCGAATTCGGTCAGGCCGGTTCCCGGGGCCATGGCCGCGGTAATTGCGGTCAGTTTCGGTTCGCGTGCCGCCAGTTCGACCATCTTCTTGCCGAAGACAGTGGTGAAGGCCGGCAGGTCGCCGGTCGGTTCGGCAATGCCGGTCACCTTGTTAAACGCCCCGACACCGTGGAACTTGGTGGCGTCTTTTTCCGCAGGCTCGTACCCTTTCCCCTTTTGCGTGATGACATGGAGCAGACGCGGACCGGTCAGTTCTTTCATTTGCCCCAGGGTTTTGAGCAGCAGCGGCAGGTCGTGGCCGTCGATCGGGCCGAAATACCGGAAGCCGAGCCGTTCGAAGACGACGCCCGGAACCAGCAATCCTTTCACCTGCGCCTCGAAATACGACACCGCCGAACGGATCTTTTCGGCCCGCTTCAACCGGCCGATGAACCGCCAGATGTCATCGCGGATTTTATTGTACGACTGATCGGTCAACATGGTGGTCAAGTAGCGCGATATGGCCCCGACATTGGGCGAGATCGACATGGAGTTGTCGTTGAGGATAACCAGCAGGTCCCGTTTGCGCGCGCCGGCGTTGTTCAATCCTTCGAACGACAACCCGCCGGTCAGGGCGCCGTCGCCGATGACGGCGATCACATGCCGCTTCTGGCCCAGCAGATCGCGGGCCTCGGCCAGTCCCAGAGCGGCCGAGATCGAGGTCGAGGCGTGTCCCGCCCCGAACGGATCGGCATCCGATTCGGCCCGCTTGGTGAACCCGGCCAGACCGCCGTACTGGCGCAGCGTCGTGAAACGATCGCGGCGGCCGGTCAACAGCTTGTGGATATACGATTGATGCGACACATCCCAGACCAGCTGGTCGGGAGGGAACTCGTACTGATAATGGAGCGCCAGCGTCAGTTCCACCACCCCCAAATTGGAGGCCAGATGTCCGCCGGTACGGCTGACCGAAGTGACCACGTAGTTGCGGATATCTTCCGCCAGCTGCGGCAGGTCCTCAGGAGTCAGTTTCTTCAGGTCGGCCGATGAATTTATTCTGTCCAACATCATAGTCTGTGTGCTTAGCTTTGCCGTCCGCCGATGAACCGGGCCAGTTCCACGAAACAATCCGGACGGGTTACCGCGGTGGTGATAATATCAACGGCTTCTTCAATCAATTGATTGGCCTTTTCTTTCGATTTGGGCAGGCCGATAACCCGCGGAAAGGTCGCTTTCGCGTTGCGCGTATCCGAGCCGACCGATTTTCCCAGCGTGTGGGCATCCCCCTCGACGTCGAGGATATCATCGACGATCTGAAAGGCCAGCCCGATCCGTTCGCCGTATTGGGAGATCGATTCGAGCGTATACTCGGAGGCGCCGGCCAGCACCGCCCCGATCCGGACCGACCCGCGAATCAGCTTGCCGGTCTTATGCGCATGAATGAAGGTCACGTCGTCTTCGCTGACCGGCGCTCCCTCGGCCTCCATGTCGGCCATCTGCCCGGCCAGCATCCCATTGGTGCCGATCGCCTCGGCCAGTTCCAGGACCGCCTGGGCCGAGTCGGTCTGGGCCATCAACCGAAAGGCCAGATCGTGAAGGGCGTCGCCGGCCAAAAGGGCCACCGCCTCGCCGTACTTCCGATGCAGGGTCGGCCGTCCCCGCCGCATGGCGTCGTCGTCCATGCACGGCAGGTCATCATGAATCAGCGAATAGGTATGGACCAGTTCCAGCGCCGCCGCGGCCGGGTAGATGATCTCCCCCTCGCCGTCGCAGGCTTCGAAGGCGGCGATCGCCAAAAGCGGCCTCAGGCGTTTGCCGCCGGCCATGACCGAATACCGAATGGCGGCATGAAGCGTCTGGGGATACTGGTCCTCGCGGGGCAGACAGGCCTCGAGGTGTTTTTCGACCAGTTCCCGTTTCTCCATCAGGCAGGCGGGAAATTCCTTCGTCCCGGCTTTACTCATCGTCCTCATCCGCCGCCAGTTTATCCAGTTTGAATCGGTCGGCCATCTTCGACAACTTGGCGATCTGCCCCTCCGCTTCGGCCAGACGGCGATTGCAGACACCGGCGATCTCCACCCCTTCGGTGTAGAGCGCAATCGATTCTTCCAGCGACAGTTCCCCCGCTTCCAAGGCCCCGACGATTTCCTCGAGACGGGAAACGGCGCCTTCAAAATCCTTATACTCTTTTTTCCTGGCCATCATTCACTCTTTTTTCCGCGTCCGGGTCACCGTCGATTCGATCTCGCCCCCCGGGACGATCGTTTCGACCGTCTGTCCCGGTTGGATATCGGCGATCGTCCGAATGACGTTTCGGGCCGGAAGCGTCCGGGTGACGCTGTACCCGCGGGCCAACACCGCCAGAGGCGACAGCGCCTCCAGCCGGGAGGTCAGCACCGCCGCCCGTTGTTGAAAGGTATTACGCCGCCGATTGGTTAGCAAGTGTAAAAGTCGTACCTGATTATCCAGCCGCTGGTACGGCGCCTCCAGCATCCCCTCCGGCCGCACGATGGCCGGGGAACGAACCAGCGCCGTCAACCGCGTTCGCGCCTCGCGCACCATGGCCCGCATCGCCCGATCCATCCGGCCGGCTTCTTTGCCCAACATCGCCAGGAATTCCTCCACCGGCCAGGCCGCCAGTTCGGCCGCCATCGAGGGGGTCGCCGCGGAATAATCGGCCGCGAAATCGGTCAGGGTCAGGTCGACCTCGTGCCCCACCGCCGATATCACCGGGATGCCGGAATGATACACGGCCCGGACGACCCGCTCATCGTTAAAGGCCCACAAATCCTCCAGCGAGCCTCCCCCCCGGCCGATGATAATCAGGTCGACCTCGCCGTATTCGTTCAGCCGGTTTATCCCCTCGACCAACTGCGGCGGGGCAATATCCCCCTGCACCTCGGATGGCCAGAGAATAATATCGAGCTTGGGGTTGCGCCGCCGGATGACCCGGACCATGTCGTGAA
>JAAZOE010000253.1 GCA_012797915.1 Candidatus Zixiibacteriota bacterium
GGCCGTCTCCACGGTCACGTTGGCGGTCATACCCGGCATCAGCTTGAGCTCGGGATTTTCGACGCTGATGATGACGGTATAGGTGACCACCGCCGAGGTGATTGTCGGCGACAGCCGCACCTGGCTGACCGTCCCGTTGAAGGTTTCATCGGTGTACGCATCCACGGTGAAAGAAACCGGCTGGCCGGCCTTGACGCTGCCGATATCCGCCTCATCGATGCTGGCCTCCACTTGCATCCGGCGGAGATCGTTGGCAATGGTAAACAACGTGGGGGCCTGCAGGCTGGCGGCCACGGTCTGGCCGGGATCGACGTCGCGCGAGATGACGACGCCGCTGATGGGGGCGCGAATGGTGGCGTATTTCAGGTTCACCTCGGCGCGCTGAAGCGCCGCCTCCGCCTGACGCAGGGAGGCTTTGGCCGATTCCAGCGTGGATATGGCGGCATCCATATCGGCCTGCGTTCCCAGATTGGCTTTGAACAGCCCCTCGGTCCGGGTAAAGCTGCGCTGAGCCTCATTGAGCTGCGCCTGGGCACGATCGAGGTTGGCCTTCTGCTCGTTGACCGATGCCCGCAGGAAGGTGGAATCGAGCTGAGCCAGCAGCTGCCCCTGGGTAACGACGCTATTGAAATCGGCGTACAGCTTGTCGATGGTGCCGGAAACCTGCGAACCGACCTGGACGGTCTGCACCGCCTCCAGCGTCCCGGTGGCGGTAATCGTAACGACGACGTCCCCCTGGTCAAGTTTGGTGGTTTGATACACCACCTTCGCCGTCTCCGACTTGCGAATCCAGAAATACCCGGCCACCACGGCGATCAGAACGACGACAATGACCAGCCAAACCCATGTTTTCTTTTTCATACCTCTTCTCTTTCTTCGACCATCCGATCTCCAGCGCAGTCCGCGAGGCGTCTCCTCGCCGCCTCCGGCATCCGACTCCGCCCGGAGCCTGATTTTTTTATACGTAGCAATGAAACGGTCGGCCAGATAACTCCCTCACGCAATCGTGTAACATATTGTAACCTGTCCGTTCATGGCCGGTTCCCGAGAGGAAACCGTTCAACTCCTCACCAGCCGATGGTACCGCAGACGGCGGTTTTCGAACATCTTCTCCCCCAGCTCCCGGCTCCGCCATTCCTGATATTCCTTGAAATTGCCGTCGAACCAGCGCAGTTTCCCCTCTCCTTCGAAGACCAGCAGGTGAGTGCAGACCCGGTCGAGGAAGAACCGGTCGTGGCTGATGACCAGGACGCACCCTTTGTAATTCAGAATCGCCTCTTCCAGCATCCGCAGGGTGTTGACATCGAGATCGTTGGTCGGCTCATCCAGGAGCAGAACGTTGCCGCCGGATTTGAGGACCTTGGCCAGATGACAGCGGTTCCGTTCCCCGCCGGAGAGCTGGTCGACCGTCTTCTGCTGGTCCGGTCCCTTGAATCCGAACCGGGCCAAGTATTGCCGAATCGGCATCGTCCGTTTTCCCAATGCGATTTCGGAGGCCCCTTCGCCGACCTCGTCTAATAGACTTAATCCCGCCACCAGCGACTGCCGGTCCTGGTCGACATAGACCAGTTTTACGGTCGACCCGATGGTGATCCGCCCTTGATCCGGCTTTTCCTGCCCGGCCAGCATCCGGAAGAGAGTTGTCTTGCCGGCCCCGTTGGGACCGACCAGGCCGACCACCGCCGATCGGGGGATGGCGAAGGTGGCCTCCGTAAACAGGACGGAATCGTCGTACTGCTTGGAAACGCCATCAAATTCGATCACCTGATCGCCGAGATCCGGACCCGGGGCGATTTGGATGACGGCATCGTCTTCTTTGGAGGCGGCCGCTTCGCGGGCCACCAGCTGCTCGTATTCGACGATGCGGGCGTGGGCCAGTTGATGGCGGTCCCGGTTGCTCATCTTGATCCAAGCCAGTTCATGAGCCAGCATCCGCGCCCGGGGAGTGTCCTTCTTTTCATCGGCGGTCAGCTTGGCGAGTTTCTGCTCCAGCCAGGAGCTGTAATTGCCTTCGTACGGCAGGCCGTATCCGCCCTCCAATTCGAGAATCCACTTGGTGATGTTGTCCAGAAAATAGCGGTCGTGCGTGACGATGATCACCGTGCCGGGATATTCGCGCAGCTGCATTTCCAGCCACTGCACGGTCTCGGCATCGAGGTGGTTGGTCGGTTCGTCCAGAAGCAGCAGGTCGGGCCGTTCCAGCAAAGCGGTGCAGAGGGCGACGCGCCGCTTTTCGCCGCCGCTGAGAGTCTTGATGACCCGGTCGTCATCGGGCAGACAGAGGGCATCGGCGGCAACCCGCAGATGATGATCGAGGTTCCAGGCGTCGGCGGCATCCAGCTTGTCCTGCAGTTCCCCCATCCGGGCCAACGCCTTTTCCATGTCGTCGTCCCCCATCGGCTCTCCCATCCGGGCGGTCAGGTCGTTGAACTCCGCCAGGAGCGCGGCCGTTTTTTCGAACGCCTGTTCCAGGGTCTGCCGGACGGTCAAGTCGGGAGCGAGTTGCGGTTCCTGATCGACGATCCGCGCCCGGTATCCGGGGGTGATGAACGCCTCCCCCTGGAAGGAATCATCCCGGCCGGCCATGATCCGCAACACGGTGGTCTTGCCGGCGCCGTTTTCCCCCACGATGCCGATTTTGGCGCCGGGGAAGAAGCAGAGGTTGATATCCCGCAAGACCTGCTTCTGGCCGTAAAACTTGTTCATCCGAAGCATCGTGAAAATGTACTTGTCCGCCATGACTCGATTCTTTCCTTCCGGGCTATGCCGTCAACTTATTGACCTCGTCCACCCAGCGGCCGAACAGATCCAGGGTGGCTTTGACCGGTTCGGACGAGGCCATATCCACGCCGCATCGTTTCAGCAGTTCGATCGGGTAGTCGCTTCCCCCGGCCGACAGCAGGGCCAAGTAGCGATCGACGATCCCCCTTTCGCCGGCAAGGAATTTACTCAGGATCGCCTGCGAGGCGGCGTACGAGGTGGCATATTGATAGACATAGAAGTTCATGTAGAAATGGGGTATCCGCGACCAGCGGTATGGCCCGTATTCATCCACGGTCACCGCCGGGCCGTAATACTGCCGAAGCAAATCGGCCCACAAACCGTTCAGCCGGTCGGGGGATAACGCCTCCCCCTTCTCCACCAACTCGTGAGCGACCAGTTCGAACCGGGCGTACATCACCTGATGGAAGAACGTCCGGAAGGCGCCGTCGATCTGCCGGTCGAGCAGGAACAGTTTCTGTTTCGGATCGGTCGCCTTCTGGAGGAGATGGTGAACCAGCAGGCCTTCGTTCAACGTCGAGGCCACTTCGGCCACGAAGATGGAGTAGTCGGCTTTCGAAAACGGCTGGGCGGCGTTGGTCAGCGAGCTGTGCAGGGCGTGCCCCATCTCATGGGCCAGCGTGAACATGTTGTCGATCGTGTCGTTGTAATTCATCAGCACGAACGGATGGGTGGTGTAGGTGCGCCAGTTGTACGCCCCGCCCGCTTTCCCTTCGGTCTCGAAGACATCCACCCAACGGTTGCGAAAACCGTCGCGCATGACTTTGACGTATGTATCGCCCAACGGGGCGACCGCCGCCAGAACCGTCTCCACCGCCTGCTCGTACGGCACCTGATAATCCTGATCCGGAAACAACGGGCAGAAGACATCGTACGGGTAAAGGTCATCGAGTTTCAGGATTTTCCGCCGCAGAGCCATGGCTTCATGCAACTTCGTCAGGCCGGCTTCGGTCGCATCCAAAAGGGAATGATACACGGAAACGGGGATATTGCCGCCGTCGAGCGCGGCTTCGAGGCAACTGCCGTACCGTCGCGCCCGGGCATAGAAGACATCCTTGTTGATCGTCGCCGCCAGCGCCGCTCCGAGGGTGTTAATATGGTCCTTGTAGACCGACATGAAGGCGTCATTGGCCGATCGGCGAACGCCGCGGTCGGATGATTCCATGAACTTGGCGTACCGCTCCTTGGTCAGACGGACCTCGGCCCCCCGCTCATCGGTGATGACCGGGTATTTTAGGTCGGCGTCGTCCAACAGGCTGAAAATGGTATCCGGCCCCTGCGCCATCATGGCACTCTGCGCCAGCAACTCCTCGACCTCCGCCGACCGGATATGGGTCCGCGAGCGGATTAAGTCGCGGATATAGAAATCATAGAGGTCGATCCGGGGGAAGCGCCGGCTGAGATCGAGCAGGCGGTCGTCGCTGATGGCCAGCAGTTCCGGTTCCACGAACGAGTAGGCGGCCGCCCCCCGAGAGGCCAGCATGGCCGCCCGGTTGCTCAGCTCCTGGTATTTGGACACCCGACTGTCCAGGTCCTGGTTCAGTTTGGCATATTGGTACAGGTTGGCCAGGGTGACTCCCAGACGGATGCGGGTCTCGAGGCAGTCGAAGAGGATTTCCGGACTGTCGCCGAGACGCCCGGAAAATTCGGCCGCCCGGCCGATCAGCGCTTCCGCCGCTTGAAAATCCTTCTCCCAGTCGGCATCCGACGGGTACAATTCGCCCAGGTTCCAGGTGTATTTTTCCTCCATATCCGCCCGCTGCGGAATGGCATGAGAAGAAGATTTTCCGGTCGGGGTCATCGGGTTCCTTTCGACACCGTTATCTTTCGACCGGTCAATTAATACAATTCTGGGTCAATTTCAAGTGGGGAAGGCAAAATAGGCTTATCGGAAAGAGCATTTCACATAGAATCAAATGGATATCGACCGAGACGGCAGGCCGGAGATTTTTCTCCGGCCGCCCAAGTTCGACCTGAAGGATATCGAAGATGGACGGGCGGGATATTGGCCGGGACTCCCGCCCGATTCACCTTTCGAGAGCCGGGATTATTTGCCTCCCTCGGCCGCAGGAACGATGCTCCCGCTCGTGGGGGCGAAATCAACCACGCGGGGGGTCAGAACCATGTAACTTTCCACGTTCTCTCGAATGGTCGTTTCCCGCGAGAACAAAAACGGCAGGACATATCCGAGAAGCGGGAACCGTTTCTTGGCTTTGATATTGACCGTCTGGGTCAGGCCACCCAGCAGGACCGATTCGCCGTTTTTCACCACGACCGTGTTTTCCAGCATCTGCCCGTCTTTGAGGAGACTTTTGGAGTTATCCGTTCCCATTTGAGTGTACTCGGCGTTAATCCGGAGCGTGATATATCCGTTTTCAGTAAGTGACGGCACGACGGTCATGGTCAATTCGGCGTCCATGGTGTCAATTTCATACAAACTCGAATAGCTTCCGAATTTAGCGACCTAGGCGATACGCTGACCATCGAGCAGACTGGCCCGACTGTTGTTGAGCGTCAGAATCCTCGGCGCGTTGCGGATTTCGGCCACGCCAGCCGAATCCAATATCCGAACTACATCGCCGACGGTAAAGGAGATTTGGTCACTCGAATTAAGATTCCTTTGGATGCTCGTATGACCATACTCAAAGTCTTCTGCATAACGGAAGGCGGTGGATGTATTCGAATGCTCCAATAACGTCTCCCAATCGAGGCCGATGTTGCGGGCTTTGGACGTATTGATCTGGATGATCTTGACCTCGATCTCGATCTGGCGCGGGGCGATATCGATTGCCTGAATCAACGAGACCGCCTGGTCGACATCGGCGGCGACGCCGGAAACGATAATCAGGTTGGCGGCGTCATTGACCCGCAGATCGACATAATGGTTGCCATCAGGGAACCGCCAATCCAGTACGTACCCGCCGCCGTACGGTCGCGCCCCAACGACGGTTAATATCTCCATCGGCGGGACGTAGTTGGGCTTATAGGTGGTAACGTCGGCGGCGGCGGTGGTCACCGGGGCCGTGGCCGCAGGCTCCTGCGCGATCGCGATGGCCGCCAGCGCCGTCAGACAAACCAAAAGACAGAACAACCCCCGAATGCCGGTGATCATAGTACCTCCCTTGATGATGCCGGTTATACGTTGTGTATGATTCTATGCAGGCATTTCGGGGCGGAAAGTCAAGCGGTTTGAGCGGAGGATGGGGTGCGTCCCCATCCTCCGCATCGAAGCATTTCGGCGACGGTTACATTTTCCCGACCACGGACAGGTATTTCCGCTCGCCAGTAAGATTCCGTTTGATGAAATCGTTCATCTCGCTGACGCCGACCTTGTCGCCGGCGGCCAATAAATCCAGCAGATATTTGTATCCGTAACCCACATATTCGTAATAGGCCATATTACCGGCGCGGAGCGCCTTGCGGTCGATGCTGAAGATGACGGTGTTCTTGAGGCTGGTCTTGGCGTTGGCCAGTTCCTCTTCGGCCACGCCGCCTGTGACCAGCCGGTCCCATTCGCGGTTCAGTGAAGCCAGCGCCTGCCCGACCTTGGCCGTATCGGTGCCGATGGCGGCCTGGAAGAGGGCATCGTGGCGATCAAGGGCGTAGAGGGAATAGACGGCGTACGCCAGCTTCTCCACCTGCCGCAGCGGCCAGAGCCGGGAGCCGACGTTTCTCCCCATCAATTCATTCAACAGCGCCAGGCAGGGGACCTCGGCCGGCGTCAGATGCGGCAGGGCATACCCCATGAAGATGAACGATTGGTTGCGGTCGAACGAAACGAAGCCGGTCGTTTCCGGCTGCCGGTCCATCGTCGGCGGCGTCGCTTGCTCGGCTTCCGGCTTGATTCCACCCAAATGTTCCTGGAGAAGATGTTCGATCTGCAGGGTCGGCAAATCGGTGGCCATCGAGAAGATCATGTTGGCTCCGCCGACATACTTTTGAAAATGGGTTTTCAGGTCCGCGGTCGTAATCCGGTGGATCGATTCCATCGTCCCCAATATCGGCAGGCCGTACCCCTGATTGCCGTACACCGTCTTCCAGAACAGTTTGGCCGAGGCCTGGGTCTGGTTGTCGTCGGTCGCCTTGATGGCCCCCTCGATTTCCTTTTTCAGACGGACAAGCTCTTCCTCGGGAAACGTCGGTGACCGAAGCGACCGGGAAACGATGGCCATGACCTCGTTGAAATTCTCGGTTAGCGAGGTGATGCTGATGGCGCTGTAATCGCGGAAACAATCGGCCGACACGCCGGCGCCGAGGAAATCGAGCCGTTCGATGATCTGGTCGGCGGTCAGGGAATCGTTTCCCTTGAGGAGCATCTTGATCATCAGATTGGTCAGGCCGTTGTCGGCGGCGGTCTCGGTCAGGATTCCTCCGCCGATCAGAATCCGGGCGGAGGTCAGCGAGGTGGATTCATCGCGGTTCACCAGCACGATGATGCCGTTGGGCGTGGTCGTTTTCCCGTATCCGTCGGGGCCGAGAGACAGGCGGTCGATTTTTTGGCCACAGGCGGTCATCGCCGCCAAAGCGGCCACCGTCAGGATTATCAGCGAAAAACATCTCGTCTTCATTTGGGCACCACCGTCGTTTTGACATACGTGTCGGTATTCAGGTATTTGCGCGCGGCCGCGTTCACCTCGGCCAGCGTGACCTTTTCGATGTTGGCCGGGTAACTGTCGAGGAATTGGTACCCGATGAAGGAATCATAGCGGGCGTACCGGTTGGCCAGATCGGAGCCGCGCTCCATCGACATATAATGCGTGGTCTTGATCGTGTTCTTGGCTTTGCGCAGTTCGTCTTCGGTGAAGCCGTTCTGCTTGATCTCGTTGAGGACGTCGTTGATGGCCTGTTCCGCCCGGGTGAGATTGGCCGGGTCGAGGGTGGCGTTGGCGGTGATATCCCCCTCATATTTGGCGGTCGAGAACGAGAACCCGACCGAATACACCAGGCCAAGTTCGGTTTTCAGCTTCTTCCACAAACGGCTCGACTGCCCATCGCCGATCAGCGATGCGACGATATCGAGCGGAAACTGATCCGGGCTGTCGGCCTTGGGACCGACCGTGCTCATCAACAGATACGCCTGGCCGATATCTTTCTTAATCTCCAGGCCGACGACCTTCTCGCGGGTCGGCGGCGGGACATAATTGTCCTGCGGGGCCGTTCCCGGAGAAACCTCGCCGAAGTACTTTTTCACCAGTTCCAGCGTGGCCGCGGCGTCGATATCGCCGACGATGACCAGGGTCATGTTGTTGGGAGCGTAATACCGCTTGTAGTAGGCATAGACCGAGTCGCGCGGAATCAAGGCAATCTTTTCCTTGGTTCCCAGCACGTTCTTGCCGTAGGGATGGGAACCATAGAGAATCTTCACTGATTCCCGGTACCCCTTGTTGAATGGTTCGTCCTCGGAGATGTTGATCTCCTCTGCAATCGCCTGGCGCTCCTTGTCCATCTCGGCCGCCGGGAAATTGGAGTAAAAGAGCATGTCGCGGTGAATCTGCAGGGCGTAATCGATGTATTCCTTCGGCAGGGAAATGACAAAATTGGTCCAGTCGGAGGAGGTGAAGCCGTTGAAATAGGCGCCGTGTTTGCGCATGGCCTGGCTGACCTCGTCGCCGGTCATGGTTTCGGTCCCCCGGAACAGGATCAGGTGTTCCAGAAGATGGGTGGCACCGTCGAAATAGTCGGTCTCGTTTTTGGCCCCGACCTGCACCGTGGTCGAGAGGTTGACCTGCGGCACTTGGTGATTTTCGAGGATCATGACCTTCAGGCCGTTGTCCAGCCTGGTCACCTGCCAGCCGGAAGCCGATGCCGTTCCGGCAAGCAAAAGAATGACCATCGCGGCAAAAAGCGATCGTCGCATGATTCCTGACTCCTGTTGACATGGTGGCGACGGTTTCGGCAACCGTCTCTTCGATCGACGACCTTCCGCCGCGGCGGTCCGGCCGGGTCTGAAGCGGTTCGTCGGCATACGGTGGTATGTACGCCGCCCGGGCGGTTTTGTTGCGGGTCACGGACGCCGTCATGTACGGGTTCTGGTTGTACCCAAGAGGCCATAATCGAGTCCGGGCAGGTCTGGCGACCCCCGCAGGGCGGTGTGTGACCTGCCGGAAATATGTCGAGCTTCTTTTCACATCAGTCCGAAATAGAACAAAATCGGCAGAATCAATCCAGCCACCAGCGCCTCGCCGCCGATGAATCCGGAAGCCA
>JAAZOE010000254.1 GCA_012797915.1 Candidatus Zixiibacteriota bacterium
GACCCGTACGGCGAAATACTCGTCCCAGTCGGCGGGATTGCGCAGAAATCCGTACTCATCCACGGGATACTCCTTGCGCTCATACAGGCGAGTGTAATGGGCGAGGTGCTCGTCGATCCAGGTTTGTTGGATTTTGGCCTCGCGATAGGAAATCCCGGCCAGCTTGCAGGCTCCTTTCAAGTACCCGGCCGGAAAAAGCTGTTTGAGGTCGCCGATGCCAAGATCGTTGCGCTGGAAGGCGATGTATACGAGCGGACAGGTGGTCATCTTGTCGAAAGTATGGCGGACGAAATAGAGAGCCTGCCAGTGCGGATCGGTCAGCTCCCCGGCGATGCCGGCCGCGGGGGCCATGGCCCGGGCGAACGCCTCGTCCCACTGTCGGCTGTCCAGCAGGAATCCGTGGGTATCGACCCGGTAATGATTCTGGAACATGTATGTGCGCATGCGACGCTCCTTCGTGGTCGGTCGCTGGTCCTGGTGCAAATCTTCGCCGGAGCGTGTCACCGGGAGCGACCATGACGGAACCGGTCCCCCGGCCGTCACGGTTGTTTTGGCGGCCTCCCCTTTTTCAGCGCCACCTGATCCTCCAGCCATTGATACCAGCCGTTCAGTCCCTCGCCGGTGCGGCAGGAGAGTTCAAATGTGGTCAGAGTACCGTTGATCTGCCGGGCGTTGTCCTTGACCCGGGCCAGTTCGAAATCGGACTGTCCCAGCAGATCGATTTTATTGATGACGAACGCCGACGAGCGGCGGAACATCGACGGATATTTCAGCGGTTTGTCATCCCCTTCGGTCGTCGAAATCAGGACAACCTTCATATCTTCGCCGAGGTCGTAGCTGGACGGGCAGACGAGGTTGCCAACGTTCTCGATAAACAGCAGTTCGGCCGCGGAGAGATCGATATCCTCCAGCGCCTTGGTAATCATGCGCGCGTCGAGATGGCAGGCCCCGCCGGTGACGATCGGACGTACAATCCGGCCGCCGGCTTTGATCAACCGCTGGGCGTCGTTTTCGGTTTGGACATCACCGGCGATCAGGACCATGTTGACCCGTTCGCCCAAGGCTTTCAGGGTCCGCTCCAGCAGGCTGGTTTTACCGGAACCGGGGGAACTGACCAGATTCAGGGCCAGGATTTTCCGTTCGGCCAGCATCGTTCGGATGGCTGCCGCCAGCTTGTCGTTTTCCGACAAAACCTTTTTTCGATCGGCACTTCTTCCTTCATGGCTCCTCCGCCGCCCGGCGTTTTACTCCACGACCAAATGGTCAATCTGCATTTCCTGGCCCTGCGTGACGTCGACATCGACCGACCGGCACCCCGGACAGAGGAACACGAGGTCCTCGACCGCAAATTCCCGTCCGCAGGCGCGGCACGTCGCCCGCACCGGCACCGGCTCGATGACCAACCGGGTTCCTTCCAGTGGTGTGTCGAGAGTCGCCGCCTCGAAGCCAAACGATAACGCTTCCGGGTCCACCCCACTGAGCGCGCCGATCCGAAGATGGATTGTCTCCACGCGGCCAAGCCGTTTCTTCTCCGTCTCGGCGGTGACGATGGCGATGATCTCTTTGGCGATACTCAGTTCATGCACAAGCGGGCCCCCTTCGCCATCGGCTGAGGCCGACGACCATCGGTCATGAGGCCTCCGTTTCCGGTTTCTTTTCCCAGTCGGCCAACAGCCGTTTGACCCGTTCGACCAGAGGGACCAGCGCCTCTGCCACCGCCGGACTGATCGGCCGGCCGATTTCGAACGCCCCGGAGACCTCCACCGCGACAATCCTGACGTCTTTCGGGAAATCAAGACCCAACTCTCTGGCGATGGTTTGCAGTTCCGGAAGGCCGGAAAAATGGGGTGAAGGGCTGACGGTCGCTTCCAGAGTCGCGGGGTCGATGTCGAGAATCGATCCCGGCGGGCGGGTCCCGGTGTGAATCGCATCGATGATAATCGCCCGCCGGTAACCGATGAATATATCCAGCAGGGCCACGCCGTGGAGCGCCGATTCCACGACGTCGGCCCGCGTGGCCACCTGTTCTTTCAATGACCGCGCCGCCAAGATACCGATGGCGTCATCCCCCATGAGATCATTGCCCAATCCGATAACCAGCGGCTTCATGGCTCTAGTCGCGCCGGATCTCCTGTACCAATTGATGGTCGGCGTCGTAGATCCGAACGACCAGCGGCATTTTCCCCGGCAGGGCATGCGTGGCGCAGCCGTTGCACGGGTCGTAGGCCCGGAAGGCCATCTCGACCATGTTCAGGATGCCATCGTCGGCCTTGCCGTTCTTGATCAGCGTGCGGGCCGCCTTGTCCACCGACAGCGAAATCCGCGCGGAATTGTTCTGCGTGGCCACGATCAGGTTGGCCTGGGTAATGATTCCCCGGGCGTCGGTCTTGTAGTGATGGAACAGCGTTCCCCGGGGCGCCTCGACCACGCCGATCCCCTCGTCCGGAGTCGCCGTCGGGATCGTCCGAACGTCGGGGTTGAGGATGTCCGGATCGTTGGCCAATTCCAGCATCCGTTCGGCGGCATAGACCAGCTCGATCAATCGGGCCCAATGGGTGGCCAGCGTGAAATGCACCGGCTTGCCCCCCAGGGTGGAAAAGTATTTCTCGTAGGCCTCCTGGGCGATGGGCGTGGCCATGCCGGCGGCGGCGTTCAGCCGGGCCAGGGGAGCCACGGCCATGATGCCGCTCTGCGGACCGTCGCTGAACCCCTTCCAGCCGACATTCTTCAGATAGCTGAACTTCATGAAGCTCCACGGCTCCACGTGCTCGGCGATATGATCGAGGTATTTGCCGGCGGGGAATTTGACATATTCCTTGCCGTCGGGATCGACGACACGCAGGTCGCCGTCATAGAAGTTGATCTTGTTGTTCTTGTCCACCAAGCCCATATAATAGGTCTTGTGGGTATAGCCGTCGGAGGTAATCAGGTCGACGTATTCCTTGTTCTTCAGGACCAGATCATCGAACGCTTTCAGACAGAATTTCCCGAATTCGACGGCATGCTTGGCGCCGGCGATGAACTTCTGCTGATCGTCTTTGGTCAGCACCTTGGACACGCCGCCGGGCAAACCGAAGACCGGATGGATGACTTTGCCGGAGGCCAGGGTGATCAGCTCCCGCAACTGCTTGCGAACGCCAATGACTTCCAACCCGACTTCCTTGCCGACCTTGCCCAGCACGCCGAGGATATTCCGCTCGGCCTTGGGCGCGGTCGGACCAACGACGAAGTCCGGCCCGCCGAGGAAGAAGAAATGCAGGGCGTGGTCTTCGACATAGAACGTGCTGTAGACCATCTCGCGGATCTTCCTGGCCGAGACCGGGGGATCGACATGATAGAGATTGTCCAGAGTCTTGGTCGCGGCCATATGATGGGCCATGGGGCAGACGCCGCAGATGCGCGGGGTGATTTGCGGCATGTCCTCGGCCGGCCGCCCCTGGGCGAACCGCTCGAAACCGCGCACCTCCGGTACCTGGAAATAGGCCCGGTCCACGCCGCCGGAATCATTAAGGAGGATATCGATTTTTCCGTGACCCTCAAGACGGGTAATCGGATCGATGGTGACGTGACGACTCATGGCTATTTTCCTCCCCTGGCAGTGGGTTGATAGCGGCGATGCAGGAACGAAGCCGGCAGGCTGTAGCGATAAAACGTTCCGACCGGGTCGACGATACCGGCGAGGATTTTCTCCATTTCTTTCTCGTCGTTGGCCCCGGCGGTGGAAGCGATAGCCGACAGCGCCTTGGCGCCGTAATCCCGAACATTACTGGTCGGCCCCAGACAGCCGGTACAGGGCATGTTGGCCTTGATGCAGGGGGAACCGCACCCGTCGCGGGTGACCGGCCCCAGGCAAAGCAACCCCTGCGCCAGCAGACATTCTTTCGGATCGACCGCCGTCAGATGCGGCCGCTTGAACTGCTTCACCGACAGCTTATCCGGCTTGGTTTCCCGGCGATCGCAATGCTCGCAGAGAGCGATATCCGGGGCCAGCACCGTCCCCTTGGGAGGAAGCTGGCCGGACAGGATCGCCTTGAGGGCGTTGCCGATCAGCTCCACCGGCGGCGGACATCCCGGCAGGTAGTAATCGACATCGATAACCTGATCCAGAGTCTTGACCGTTTCCCACAGGACGGGCAATTCCAGCTTCCCTTCCGGCACGGTGATGTGGGGGATCGGTTCGACCGTGTTCCCCTTGTCAACGCTGGGGGCGTGTTTGTAGGCCTCGTCCATAACCGCGGCGCGGCTGGATTCATTGGCCAGCCCGGGAATGCCGCCCAGCTGGGCGCAGCTGCCGAAGGCAATCACGGCCTTGGCTTTGCGCCGCAGGAGTTCGACCATTTCGCACTGTTCGGAGGAGCGGATGGCGCCGTTGATGAAGCAGACGGCCAGTTCGCCGTCGACCAGCGCTTCCACGTCCGACCGTTTGAAATCCAGCGCCACCGGCCAGAAGACGATATCCACGGCGGCCACGACATCGAGGATCCCCTCGGCCAGGTCGACAACTGCCTCTTCGCATCCGCCACAGGAGGCGCACCAGTAAAATCCAACCTTTGGTTTGCTCATACGGCACCTCCATGGACGGCGACCTTTTGGCCGTGCCCTTCCGCGGCCTCCGCCGGCAGCGGTTCCAGCCGGAGCGGGCCGAGACGGCGAATCGTGTCGGTCATTTCATTGATCACCCGTTGGACCTTCTCTCCCTCGGACGCGGCGATCCATTCCAACCGCACCCGCTCTTCCTCGATTCCGAAGGAGGCCAGCATCCGCTTCAGCAGGATGAATCGGCGCAGGGCTTTGTAGTTGCCTTCCTGGTAATGGCAGTCCCCGGGATGACAGCCGCCGATGAGGACGCCGTCGGCGCCGTTGCGCAGCGCCGCTAGAATGAATTGCGGGTCCAGTCGCCCGGAGCACATGACCCGCACCACCCGGGCATTGGGGGCGTAGGTCATCCGCGCCGTCCCGGCCAGATCGGCCGCCGTATAGGTGCACCAGTTGCAGAAAAAGGCGACAATCCGGGGCTCAAACGAATCCGATCGTTGTGTAGGTTCAGACATATTTCACCACTCCCTCGATTTCGTTGAAGATCTCCTCGTCGGTGAACAGGTTCTGCTGCAGGGCACCCGACGGGCAGGCCGCCACGCAGGTCCCGCACCCTTTGCAGAGGGCGCCGTTCACCACCGCCTTGTTCTTGGAGGTGTCGAAACTGATGGCGCTGTACGGACAGAGCGGCACGCAGGTCTTGCACCCGGAGCAGAACTCCTCCGTGACGAAGGCCGTGTTCGGCTCCAGTTCGACATGACCGCGGTCGATCATGGCCAGCGCCTCCGCCGCCGCCGCGCCCGCCTGGGCGACGCAGTCGGGGATGTCTTTCGGTCCCTGGCAGGCGCCGGCCAGAAAGATGCCGTCGGTGAAGGTCGACACCGGGGCCAGCTTGGGATGCCGTTCGAGGAACCACCCCTCGGTGCTACAGCTGATGTTGAACCGGCGACGGACCTCATCGGCATCGGGCTGCGGTTCCAGGCCGACCGAGAGCACGACCATGTCCACCGGGATGCGGCGGACCGCTCCGACCAGCGTATCCTCGGCCCGGATAACCAGCTTCCCTTCCTCCTCCGGGGTCATGGCCCAGTCGGAGACTTCAGCCACGCGGCCGCGGATGAAGTGGACGTTCTCCTTCATCAGGCGATCGTAGAACTCCTCGTATCCCTTGCCGGGGGTCCGCATGTCGATGTAGAAGTTGTACACCTCGGCCCCGGTCCGTTCGTGGATCAGGTGGGCCAGTTTGAGCGAATACATGCAGCAGACCCGGGAACAATACCGGTTGGTTTTTTCATCGCGGCTGCCGACACAGTGGACGATGCCGACCGCTTTCGGCTTCTGGCCGTTGGGCAGGAGCACCTCCCCGCCGGTCGGCCCGGCCGCGTTGACCAGCCGCTCGACTTCGAGGCTGGTGTAGACGGTCGGATATTTGCCATAGCCGTAGCGGGCGATCCGGGAAGCGTCGAAGGTCTTGAACCCGGTGGCCAGGATGATCGCGCCGACGTTGATTTCCTTGATTTCTTCCTTCTGGTTGAAATCGATGGCCTTGCGTTCGCACACTTCGGCGCAGGTTTGCTTGCACTTGCCGGTGCGGAAGAAGGCGCAGGTTTCGGGATCGATCACCGCCACCAGCGGGGTCGCCTGCGGGAAAGGCACATAGATCGGCTTGCGCAGGCTGAGACCGACGTTGAACTCGTCTTTGAATTTCCCCTTCTTGAAGATGCAGGCCTCGATGCATTCCAGGCAGCCGACGCACAGACCTTCGTCGACATATTTTGGTTTGCGCCGGACCCTGGCTTTGAAGTTGCCGACATAACCCTCGATCTCGGCCACCTCGGAGTAGGTCCAGAGGGTGATATTCGGATGGGCGCGCACCTGCGACATCTTCGGCGTCAGAATACAGGCCGAGCAGTCCAGGGTCGGGAAGGTTTTGTCGAACTTGGCCATGTGGCCGCCGATGGTGGGTTCCCGCTCCACCAAGTATACTTTGCGGCCGGCATCGGCCATGGTCAGGGCGGCGTGGATGCCGGAAATACCGCCGCCGACGATGAGCACGTCGGAATTGACCGGCACCTGGGTTTTCTGCAGCGGTTTATGGAAGACCACTCGCCGCACGGCCGCCGCCACCAGCGCTTTGGCCTTCTCGGTGGCCGATCCCTTCTCCTTGTTGACCCAGCTGACATGCTCCCGGATGTTGGCCATCTGGAACAGGAAGGGATTGCCGCCGCAGGCGGCCATCGCCCTCCGGAAGGTCGGCTCGTGCATCAAGGGGGAACAGGAGGCGACGACCACCCGGTCGATCTTTCCGTCCTTGAGATCCTTTTGGATCAATTCCTGGCCGGGGTCGGAACACATGAATTTGTATTCCTGGGCGACGGTGACGTTGGGCAGGGTCTTGGCGAACTCGACTACCTTGGTGACGTCGATCACGCCGGCGATGTTGATGCCGCAGTGGCAGACATAGACTCCCACCTTGGGAGTGCCGTTCGGGGATGCATTAACCGCGGACATGGGCACCTCCTCCGGCCGCGACCGCGCGGCGTTCCGGCAGGGGGACGAACAGGCGGTTCAGGCCCAGCGACTTGTTCGACAGGCCGAAAGCCAGGCCCATCAACTGGGTGAAGTAGGCCACCGGGACCTTGCCGTTCAGGCCGAACCGGCCGTTCATCTTGCCCTGATAACATTCCAGGTTGAATTGGCAGAGCGGGCAGGCGGTGGCGACCAGGTCGGCCCCTCGTTTCTGCGCCTCGGTTAAAATGATATAGCTCAATCGCAGACCAACGTCTTCGATCGTGCCGGTCAGCGACCCGCCGCAACAGCGCGTCTTGAGCGGCCAGTCGATCACCTCCGCCCCCAAGACGGTCATGATCGTTTCCATGGTCGTCGGGTTGTGTTGGTCGTCGAATTCGGCGTACGGACGGACCAACTGGCAACCGTAATAACAGGCGACTTTCAGCCCCGCCAGCGGCTTGGCCACCCTGGCGGCGATTTTATCGCGTCCGATGTCTTTGATGAAGATATCCAGCGGGTGGCGAATCTGCACCCGGCCGGAGTAGGCCAGCCCGGCTGCGGCCAAGGCCTTGTCGACCTTCCCGCGGATAGCGGGGAATTCCTGGAGGTAATGCTGGGCCTTATTCAGACCCAGATAGCAGGCGGCGCAAGGAACCATCATCTGGGTCGAGCCGTTTCCCAGTCTTTCGGCCAGGGCCAAGTTGCGGGCCGACAGCGCGAAGGCCTTGGATTCATCGACCGCCATATAGGAGGTGGCGCCGCAGCAGTTCCAGTCTTCCAGTTCCTGTATCGGCACCTCCAGTGCCCGGCAGACTTCCTGCAGCGATTCGTGATAACCGCGGCCGGTGCTGGTCAGAGAGCAACCGGGGAAATACACATAGGTCATGGTCTCACCTCCTGCCCGGCACGGCGTTCGGCGCGGGTTTCGTTTTCCATGGCAGTGAAGAGCCGGTGGAGCTCATCCTTGCGTTTGATCGACTCCACCCCCACGCCCATGCGGCCGCGCCGCCAGAGGTTGAAGCCCAGCATAGCCTGTTTAAGCATCTTGAACGGGTTGGTTTTCAGGTACATCCGCACCAGCAGCCAGCTCTCGGTAGACCGACCGGTTTTTTCCACCGAATGGAAAAACTCGCTGGCCAGCACCGGGGTCGGAAACCGCTTGGGATAGACCCCTTCCTGAATGGCCATCCGCTTGACGGCGTACATGACATCCGTGATTTTAATCTCCTTGGGACATTCCACGGTGCAGGAATAACACGAGGCGCACAACCAGGTCGTATAGCTGCTGAGCACCTCGGCCTTGAATCCCGCCCGGATCATGGCCACGATCTGTCGCGGCGTGTAGTCCATGTACGGGCTGAGCGGGCAAACGCCGCTGCAGGTCCCGCACTGGATACAGGCCAGCAGCTTGTCGCCGCCGGGGATGGACGCGATTTTCGTTCCGAAATGCGGGTCAAGTCCCGCCTCGTACTGAATCTTGTCCCATCCTTGCCACTTTTCCATACGATTCCTCCTCTTATGGCAAATGACGGTTCCTGCGGTTCGGCGACGGGCGGGCTAACCGCCCCGCAGAAGCGAGGCGATATGTCCGAAAAACCAGACCGCGACCGTTTACATACTGTCTCTGACAAAAACCCCCGGAGGCAATCAGCGACGGCCTCGCGCCGCCGGCCGGGCATAGTCCCCGACCAAATCGTTTGGCCCCCGAAAATCCCCGGTTAAGACCACTGCCCGAGTTTTCGGCAAAACCGAACCGCGGATAAAACCGTCCGGAATATGTGAATTTTTTCACAAAAACGGGCAAATATAAGAAATGCGCTTGGCTATTTCGGCGGGTCCGTACCAAACGACCGGGCCGATCGTTTTGGCCGGCCGGAACAGACGGGTTATCCATCCCGCCGCCGGTCGATTTTCCCTCTAAAAAAGCCATCGATGAGAGGGATCGACGGGGGATTGCAGGCCGCTGCCAGATATGCCGTTTCACCAGTTGGTATTCTCCTGTTTCCGAATGAGGAATCTACGCTCTCCCACCGGCGGCGTCAATAGAAATGTTGCCATTAATCGTCAAATACCCGGTTGTAGTATACTCCCGATCGATGGTGAGTATTTCATGGGGGGAGAGTGAGCATTTACTAACCATATCGGTTGATGGCTGTCCGGGAAATACCCCCCTGAGGACTGCAGGAATCCGTAAAATCCCGCAACTAGAACCGAGTCGACGAATCGGTCATCTTAACCCCTTTTCGATCTTTGTCGGCAAAAACAGGATTTAATTTATCGTCTATGATTCAGGGCGACAGAAACGGCCGAATCTGCCGATAGCCGTAAAGAAAAGGGGTGTTGCCATGAAAGAAGTCATGAGGATGCTGGCCCTTGGAACGGCGGTGCTGGCGATTAGGGCCTTCCCGGCGGTTGCGGGTGATGGAGGTGCACCCGCAGCTCATAATCGGGTCGAATGTTCGACCTGCCACTCACTCCGGGCCGAAATCGCCTCGTCGGCCCAGGAGCCGGGCGGCAACGACGGCCGATGCCGGGACTGCCATATAAAGGAGGATTTCCGCCTGCAGGGCATATCGGCCGAATTTCATGGGCGGTTCGATCGAGCTTGCCGCGATTGTCATTCTTTCCATGAGCCGGCGAAAATCAGCGTCGCCGGGCAGTCGTTTCGAATGACCTTTGACAACCCAAACCTCAGATTCTCGTGCGCGGCCTGCCATAATATGAAGGGGCCCTTGATCGGTTTGAGCGAGGGCCACCGTCGGGCGGCGGTTCTGTACCATTCCGATCTTCCTCTCCTGGTGACAATGTCGCCGTCGGATCGATGCCTGCTTTGCCATTCCAAACAATCGACACCGCTACCGATCCCGGAAACGATTCTCGACCCGCCTCGATTCTCAGAACATTCCAGCCACCCCAACGGGATTCCAGTGCAGGCCGGTCAATATACTTCCGGCAACCGGATAAGAGCGCAGATCGATTCTTCGATAGCACTCAATGAATGCAGGATAGAGTGCCAGACATGTCATTGTCTAACAATCGATAAAGAGGATTTAATCGTTGCCGATGAATCCGGGTCCGGTCCCGCATGTATGGGATGCCACCGCGACGAGGCCAATTAGCCGAAAACCGGCATCTAGTGTCGCGGTTTGTGGAAGCGCAATATATCGCATTGCCGTATAATCAATTAACAGTATCTTGACAATCCCGAGTCTGTTTTTCAAAACCCCAATCTTCTTCGTAATTAGCGGACTTTTTTGATACAATTTTTTTCTGAATACAAGACAATATTTCTTGCTTTTTCTGAGTCGGAAGTTAAATTATCCCTGAAGTGAGTGAAAATTTACTAACATAGTGAGTGTTTACTTGCCTTGTATGGTCACTTGTGAACGAAATCACAATCTTTCGGCCCAGTCGGTTGTTGCCGGGACTCATTATGACGCTATCGGGATTAATATGGTCCTGTTTCTGGCGTTTATACTGATGGTGATGCTGACGGGAACGGTTTCCGGGCAGTCCGAAGCCGATCTGTCGGTACCGGCGGAATATATTCGCGATCTCGCCCTCCCCGGCAGTAATAATCATTTCCTTCGCCCCGCCCGGATCACGGTCGATCGTTCACAGAACGAAATTTTTGTCGCCGACGTCGGCAATGCCCGGGTGCTGGTCTTCGACGAGCGCGGGACGTTGCGCTTTGAATTCTCCACCGCCGCCCAGTGCGGCAGTCCGATCGATGTGGCGATCGGCCCCGAGGGTCATATTTATGTTCTCGGCACTCAGTCGGGCGGCCGGGATATCTTTGTGTATGATTACGACGGCCTCTTCCTCCGGACGACCGCGGTGCCGGATTCGGCCGCCGATATTGTCGGGGTGGCCGTCGATGCCGCCGGCGAGGTGTATGCCCTGGATCAGGCCCATCTGCAGGTGCTTTGCCTGCAGAATAATGGAGCCGTCGTCCGCCGGTTTCCGATTTTGGCCGACCTCGACGATTCTGCCCGAAGCGAGGTGATCCTGGGCGCTCCGGTCATATCCGGCGACGTTCTTTATCTGCCGGTCTCATCC
>JAAZOE010000255.1 GCA_012797915.1 Candidatus Zixiibacteriota bacterium
CAAAACTTCATCGAGGATGGCGTCCGGATTGATCGTCCGGGCATTGCGCGTCATCACCTCGCCGATCTTCCGTTCGTAAAACTGCTCTCCCCGCTCGGACAGCCGCCGCAGGTCGCCATCGGTGAACACCCCCAGCATCCGGCCGGAATCATCCACCACCACCGCCGTCCCCAACCGTCCTCGCGACATGGCGATCAGCGTCTCCAGCACCGAGGTCGATTCGGTCACGATCGGAATCTTGTCGCCGGTGTGCATCACATCCGACACCCGCACCAGCAGGCGCCGTCCCAGCGCCCCGCCGGGATGAATCTTGGCGAAATCCTCGGCCGAAAACCCGCGCATCCGTAGCAGCGCCACCGCCAAAGCATCACCCATCACCAGCGCGGCGGTCGAGGAGGCCGTCGGGACCAGGTTGTTGGGGCAGGCCTCGGCCTTGACCGTGCAGTCGATAATAATGTCGGCCCGTTCGGCCAAGGGCGACTCCCGTTCACCGGTCAGCAGAATGATCTGCAACCCCAAACGCTTGAACGCCGGGATCAGCTGGTGCAGTTCGGAGGTATCGCCCGATTTGGAAATGACCAGGACGATGTCGTTTTCGGTGACGATTCCCAAATCGCCGTGGAACGCCTCGGTCGGATGCAGAAACACCGAGGGAGTCCCGGTGGAGGCGAAGGTGGCGGCGATCTTGCGGCCCACCAGGCCGGATTTGCCGATCCCGGTCACGATCACGCGGCCGGAGGTGGTCAGAATCGCCCGCACCGCCTTCTCGAAATTTTCATCGAGCCGATCCAGAAGCCCGGCCACCGCCTCGGCTTCCTTCTTGATCACATCTCTGGCGGATTCGAGTATCATTGTTTCAGAAAATCGGCCGGGTTCAGCCGCCTCCCCGCAAAATACAGTTCCAGCACCTCGCGCACCGCGCCGTGGCCGCCTTTCTTGACCGTGACGAAATCGACCATCCCCTTCAGTTCGTCGTAGGCGTCGCCCACGCAAATTTTCAATCCCACTTCGCGCATGAGGGGGATATCCATGATATCGTTGCCGATGAAGGCCGTCTCGGCCATGGTGAACCCGAGGTTGTTGGCCGCCACGTACTCGGCCACCAGCCGCGCCTTGTCCCCCCGCTCCTGGATGACATGCTTCACCTGCAGGTCTTTCATCCGGGTGGTGGTGGCGGCGGAGTGACGGTTGGACATGATGATGATCTCCAGCCCGGCGCGCATCGCCAGCACCATGGTCAGGCCATCGCCGATATGGAATTGTTTCAGTTCGAGTCCGTCGCCGCCGATGTACAAGTGGTCATCGGTCAGCACACCGTCGACATCCAGCACCAACGCTTTGATCCCGGCCAGCCGTTTGGCCAGCGCCGGTTTGGTCAGATATTTCTTCGGGCGCGAGCGCATATCGTCAATGTCTGATAATCCGCAAAACGCTGTCCAAAAGCGTCGGCATCTCGGCCAAAGCCAGTTGACTGGCGGCATCGGAGCGGGCCTTCGAGGGATCCGGATGCGTCTCCACGAACAGGCCGTCGATCCCCACCGCCGCCGCCGCTTTCGCCAGTGGGATAATATACTCCCGGTCTCCGCCGGAACTGCCTCCCAACCCTCCGGGACGCTGGACCGAATGGGTGGCATCGAACACCACCGGATGACCGAAACGTTTCATGATGACCAGCGACCGGAAATCGACGATCAGATTATTGTATCCGAATGTCGTCCCCCGTTCGGTCAGCATGACTCGATTATGATTGAGGATGGCCGCCTTGGAGGCGGCTTGTTCCATGTTCTCCGGGGCCATGAACTGCCCCTTCTTGATATTGACCCATTTCCTGGTGGCGGCCGCCGCCTGAATCAGGCCGGTCTGACGGCAGAGAAAGGCCGGAATCTGAAGAATATCGATATGCCCCGTCTGGGGAATGTCGCCGGTTTCATGGATATCGGTCAGAAGCGGCAGTTGGAGGTCGCGCTTAATCTTGGCCAGAATATCCAGCGCCGCCTGGTCGCCGATCGACGAAAACGACTCCCCCGACAACCGGTTGGCCTTGCGGAAGGAGGACTTATAGACCAGCGGAAGCTGGTATTGTTCGCACAGCTTCTTGAGGTAGCGGGCGGTTTCGAGGCTGGTGGCCTCGTCCTCGACGACGCAATTGCCGGCGATCAGGAAAAACCGCTTCCCGATTCCGATTTGATCGACAAGTTCGCTCATCGCCGGAAATATAACCGTCGGTTCGGCCCTCGGCAAGGGTTTAGGGAAAGGGAAAAGGACCATCTCCAGCGGGGAGACCTCTCCCTGCGGAAACGGGAAACGCCGGGGAAATCACCCCATATTGAGCAGGATAAACTCCGACCGCTGGTCGGCGGTGAATGAAATCGACGGGACCTCGCCGATCCCGGCGCCGTCGCCGGCGGCCAAGCGGGCGCCGTTCACTTCGATTTCCCCGCCAGCGATCTGGACCCAGGCGTGCCGTCCGCGGGGAAGGAGATATTCCAACTTCTTACCTTTGTCCAGGATCGAGGCGTGGAAGAAGATATCTTGGTTAATCCGCAGCGACCCTTCCCGGCCATCGGGCGAGGCGATCATGCAGAAAACGCCGATTTTGTCCCGTTCGGAAAAACCGCGCTGTTCATACTCCGGTTCGAGCCCATCCTCGGCCGGCACCAGCCATATCTGGAAAAAATGGGTCGGGGCGACAACCGAGGGGTTGGTTTCGCTGTGGGTGATGCCGACTCCGGCGGTGATCCGCTGGACGTCGCCGCGGTAAATGGTCGAGCCGTTCCCCATGCTGTCGCGATGGCTCAAGGCGCCGTCGAGGACATAGGAGATGATCTCCATGTTCTTGTGCCGATGGGTGCTGAACTCACCCCCCGGCTGAACGCGATCCTCATTGAGGACCCGCATGGTCCGAAATCCCATCCAGTCGGGATCGTAATATCGGGAAAAAGAAAACGTATGATAAGTCTTCAGCCAGCCGTGGTCGAAATGGCCCCGGTCTTCGGATCGTCGGACAATAATCATCTGCTCTCACCGTGCCATATGGTCTAGTTACATCAGCCATACGAAACCAATCCCCGGGCAATTGGCGAGGGTTTGTCGACGATTAAACCGGCCGCGACCCGATCGGTTCCCGCAAACAATTCCCTTGACCGGGCGTATTACTTTGTAATATTATGGGTCATACCTTAAGGGCCTGAAAATGAAGAAAAGCAAGTCGGAAATCATCACCTTCAAGGTCGATCCGGCCTTGTCGGAGGCGCTTCACGAGATACCGAACCGGTCGGAGTTCATCCGCGCGGCAGTGACAGCCGCTTTGGGGGCGGTTTGCCCCTTGTGTCAGGGAACGGGGATTTTGACCCCCCATCAGAAGGAGCATTGGGAGAGTTTCGCCCGCGATCACTCCATTCAGAAATGCCGGGACTGCGATGAACTGTACCTGAATTGCTCCCGCCCGACAAAAACGGCGCCTCCCCGGTGATGGCGCGAGCGACGTGAGGCAAGGATGCGAATGAAGAAGCGCTCTATCATTGATATTGTATCCCGTCCCGGCCTGTTTTTCGCTCTGGTCATGATGCTGCTTTACGCGACGGGATTATCGGCCGAGGGCGGTCGACTCTCGGTCTGGGTCGGCATCGAGCCGCAGGCGTATTTCGTCGATCGGATCGGCGGCAGCCTGGTCGATATCGGCGTGCTGATCCAACCGGGACAATCGCACGAGATGTATGACCCGACCCCGAAAGACATCGCCCTGCTGTCGAAATCGGACGTCTATTTTATGGCCGGCCTGCCGTTTGAGAAAGGCTTGGTCGAAAAGCTCTCCGGCGTGACCTCCCGTTTCAACCCGGTCGATGTCAAGAAAGGCATCGCTCTTCGCCCATCGGAAGAGCACGGGCATGCGCACGACGGGGCCGAAGAGGAGGAGGGTCCCGACCCGCACACCTGGCTGGACCCGCAACTGGTCAAGACCGAGGCGCGGCAGATGTGCGACGCCCTCAAACGGCTCGATTCGGCTCATGCGGCGACGTTCGAGGCCAACTATGCCTCTTTCGCCCGCGATCTCGACCGGGTCGATTCGACCATCGCGGCTATGCTGGCCCCGTATGCGGGCGGCGTGATCTATGTCTATCATCCGGCCTATGGATACTTCACCGACCGATACCAACTGCGGCAGGCGGCGGTGGAGGTGGAAGGGAAAGATCCGGGGGCGGAACATCTCGGAGCGTTTATCGATCAAGCCCGGAAAGACCGGGCGGGAACCATCTTCGTCCAGCAGGAGTATTCGGCCCGGACGGCCGAGGCGGTGGCCCGCGAGATCGGCGGCCGGGTGGCGGTGCTGGACCCGATGGCCCATGATTATCTGGAAAATCTGGTCCGGATGGCCGCCTCCATCGCCGAGGACTTGAAGTCGCGGAAGCAGAAGCGATGAACACCAAAGCCGCCGACAGCGATGCCGTCATCCAATGTGACGGCTTGCATTTCGCCTACAATGGCGATCCGGTCCTGACCGACGTCACGTTTTCGATCGCCCCGCGCGATTTCGTCAGCGTGGTCGGTCCCAATGGCGGCGGCAAGACCACCCTGCTGCGGCTGATTCTCGGCTTGCTCAACCCACAACGGGGAACGATCCACGTGCTTGGAAAATCCCCCGAACAAGTGCGTCCGCTGGTCGGGTATGTTCCCCAGCATTTCATCTTCGACATGCACTTCCCCATCCGCGTGATCGACGTCGTTCTGATGGGTCGTTTGCGAGGCGTGAGCCGTCTGGGACGGTACTCCAAAGACGATCAGCAGGCGGCCCTGGCCGCCTTGGGGGAGGTCGAGATGGATTCGTTCGCCCGCCGCCACATCGCCGAACTGTCCGGCGGACAACGCCAGCGGGTGCTGATCGCCCGGGCGCTGGCCAGCGACCCGAAGCTGATGCTTCTGGATGAACCGACCGCCCATGTCGACACGGTCACGCAAACCGAGTTGATGAACATCCTGACCGGTCTCAACCAGCGGATGACCGTCCTTATGGTTACCCACGACGCCGCCTTTGTTTCCCCCTACGTGAAGTCCGTGCTGTGCGTCAACCGCAAGGCCTCGATCCATCCCACCGACCAGCTGACCGGGGAAATGATAATGGATATCTACGGGGACGACGTCCGCTACGTCCGCCACGATCATCCGCGTTGGGACGCTCACCAGGGAGAATCGTCCCATGAGTGAGTTTTTCGGCGCCGTCGGCCAGTTTGCTTTCCTGCAGTATGCTCTGGCCACCGGGATCATGGCTTCGATCGCCTGCGGCGTGATCGGCAGCTACGTGGTCACGCGACGGATCAGCTATGTCGCCGGGGCAATCTCGCATTTCGTCCTCGGCGGGATGGGCCTGGCCCGGTACCTCAACGTCGTCCACGGCTGGAGTTTCCTCAACCCTCTCCAGGGCGCCGTGATTTCGGCTCTGGCGGCGGCGGTGATTATCGGTATGGTCAGCATGAGGGCCAAGGAACGCGAGGACACGGTCATCGGCGCCCTCTGGGCGGTCGGCATGGCGGTCGGCATCATCTTCATCGCCCGCACCCCGGGATACAACCAGGACCTGATGAGCTATCTGTTCGGCAACATCCTGATGGTCTCCCCGGCCGACATTTACCTGATCGCGGCCCTGGACGGCCTGGTGCTGATCGTCGGTCTGGCCTTCTACAACCAACTGCTGGCGGTCTGTTTCGATGAGGAATTCGCCCGTCTGCGAGGAATCAATGTCGAGCTGTTTTACCTTTTATTATTGTGCCTGACCGCCCTGACGGTCGTTATCCTGGTCAACGTGGTCGGAATCATCCTCGTGATCGCCCTCATCACGCTTCCGGCGGCGGTGGCCGGGCATTTCACCAATACCTTGTGGAAGATGATGATCGTGGCGGCCGGGTTAAGCGCCTTGTTCACGGTCGTCGGCTTGGCGGTGAGTTACAGTCCCAATCTGCCGGCCGGGGCGATGATTATCGTGGTGGCCGGGATCACGTATCTGGCCGTCACGCTATCGGCCGGGTATATCCATCGCCGCCGCTCCGCCGCCCGGTGACAGCGACAAATCCGCTATCGTAGGGCGATTCATTCAGAACTTGACCGACCGTCCTGTAATAATGAGAAACGATTGAGATATCGTCCTTTTTTCTGAATGCCCCTTACCCCTTATCCGTCATAGAGTAAAGAGAATCGGATTGAAAACGGCCGAAAAAGGCGGCCTGGACGGGAAGAAACAGGTGCAGTCAGGGTACTCTCAAGTGAAACGAGGCCGGTTTATGGTTGAAACCGGGACAGCGAACGGGTAACTTGGCGTATAAGCTAAGGAGGGTACAATGAGGGCAATCATGAGAAAAACGGTACTGATTGCGGTCCTGGCCGGGGCATGCGCCGGTTTCATTTCGGCCGATGAGCTTTCCCTGACCGTCTATAACTCCAATTTGGGAGTGGTCCGGGAAGTCCGCAACCTCACCTTTCAGCAGGGAAGCGGGCGGATCGGGTTCACCGATGTCGCCTCACAGATCGACCCGACATCAGTCTCGTTCGAGCTGACCGACCCGAAGCTGGCGGTGACCATTTTGGAACAGAATTACGCCTATGACTTGGTCAGCCCGGAGAAGATTTACAGCAAATACATTGATCAGGAAATCGAGGTCGTCACCGAAAAGGGAGAGATTTTCTCCGGGACTCTGTTGTCGTTTACCGGAGGGTATCTCGTTATCAAACAAAAGGATGGCCGCATTTTTTCGGTCCTTCAGGGAGTCGTCCGCAACGTGGCCTTTCCATCGCTTCCGGATGGCCTGATCACCCGCCCGACCCTGTTTTGGCTCTATAACTCCAATTTCGCCGGGCAAGCCGATGCCCTGGTCAGTTATCAGACTTCGGGCATCGACTGGCAGGCCGAATATATCGGCGTGCTGGACAACGATGATAAAACGATGGAGCTGACCGGCTGGGTATCGATCGACAACAAAAGCGGCAAAACCTATAAAGACGCCAAGCTCAAAGTGATTGCCGGGGATATCAGCCGGGTCCGCGAACAACCGATCTACCGGGCCGACATGATGGAGGCGTCCGTGATGGCCATGCCGAAAGCGGCCGGGTTCGAGGAAAAGCCGTTTTTCGAATATCACATGTACACCCTGCCCCGTCCGGCGACCATCGCCAACAACGAAATCAAGCAGGTGTCGATGTTCGATCCCGCCCGCGCCTCGGTGCAGAAGGAATATCAGTACCAGGCCGAGCCGGGGCAGACCAATGTCACCGTGTTCATCAAGACGACCAACTCCAAGGAAGTCGGTCTGGGTATGCCGCTTCCGGCCGGACGGGTCCGGTTGTTCAAGGCCGACACCGACGGGTCGATGATTTTGCTGGGCGAGGACCGGATCAACCATACCCCGCGCAACGAGGAAGTCAAGCTGACGGTGGGAAACGCCTTCGATGTGGTCGGCAAGACGACCACCGTGGCGCAACGCCGGATTACCGACCGGGTCAACGAGATCGATTTCAGCATCGAGGTCCGCAACCAGAAGGACAAACCGGCGACGGTTAAAGTGGTCAAGAACCTGGGAGCTTACTGGGAAATTATCAAAACCAGCCTCGACTTCGTCAAGAAGTCGGCCTCGGAGGTGGAATGGACCGTTGATATCCCGGCGGAAGGGAAAGCCATCATCGACTTTACGGTCCGGTACACGCACTAGGCCCCGAAGGTGATTGGGACAAAAGAGGATTGACAAGCCCATCGGGAAGAGATAGATTAAGACGTTTTACTCTAGGTGGAGGCAAAAGGTGAATACAGTCAGGATATGGGTGGCGGTGATCGTGATCGCGGCCCTGGCGGCGCCGACGGTCATGGCCCAGGAGAACAGGGCGCTGTGGAACAAATCGACCTATGTTCAATCGGCCAAGATCATCTATCAGCAGGAATACCGCAAGATGAAGACGCGGGATATCATGTACCGCTCCATCGACCTGTTGAAGGAAGCCAACAGCCGGTTCGGGCGTGATCCGGAACTGAATTTCATGCTGGGAACATTCTACTCCGAAATAGGAATGCTGGACACGATGGTGATGTACTTCGACTCGACCGAGGTCATGTGCGCCGACACGACCATCCCCGAAAAAATGCGGTCGAGTTGCTACAAGGGGAAAGACAGTTACATCGCCAAGATTGCCGGTTTCCGGCAGAAGTTCTGGGAAGATTCGTACAACGACGCCGTGAACAATATCATGCAGTACGATACGGTCGAAGCCTGGATCCGGCGGTGTGCCAGCCCGGATTCGCTGCCGCACTACGACAGCCTGAAGGCGAAAACCGTGACCGCCGGCCTGGCCGCGTTCGATCAGGCGGCGATGATGAAACCGAATGAACCGAAGTCGTACGAAGGGAAGGGGATATTTCTCGAACGGGAGAAAAAGTACCTGGAGGCGATCGAAGAATACAAGAAGGTCATCAAGCTGAGCGGTGAGAGCGCCCGGGACGTCAGCAAGATCGCCTACGCCTACATCTCCATTCCGGACTGGAAAAACTCCATTATCTGGTTCGAACGGCTGGTCGATTTCGAGAGCGAGAAGCAAAATGTCAGCGCCCTGGTCAACCTGTCGATCTGTTATAACGCCATCGGCGAGTACGACAAGTCGTACGAATACACGGAGAAGATTCTGGCCCTGGAACCGAACAACGCGCAGGCGCTGTATAACGCCGGGCAGTACTGGTTCGTGAAGATGCAGCAGGCCGCCAGCGATCTGTCCCTGATTGCCGATTCCGCCGGGATGGAAGCGAAACGGAAAGAGCTGGACGCGCAGATTATCGATTACCGGACCAAGTCGGCCGGGCATTTCGAACAGATTATCGCCGTCGATTCCACCGACCAGGACGCCCTGAAACGGCTGGGTCTGCTGTACCTGCTGAGCCAGCAAAACGACAAGGCGGTCGAATCGTTCACCAGACTGAACGCGCTGGCCCCGTGCGATATCGATGCCCTGGATTACCTCGGCCGGACCTATATCCAGATGGCCAAATTCAAAGAGGCGATCGGCACCTATGAGAAACTGGTCGAATGCGACCGGGGGAACGTCGACGCCTGGGAACGGCTCGAAGAGCTGTACCGTTACAACGGGATGCCGGAAAAGGCCGACCAGGCCAAGGCGACCGTGGAAGAGCTGCGGAAACTGTAACCGATTCGGAAACCATCACCTGCGAAAGGGCAGCCCTGGGGCTGCCCTTTTTGCCATATGGATGAAGTAACCGTCAATCTGGCCGTCGCCGGGCCATACCGCAACCTGTTCACCTACAAACTCCGCCCCGCGGATGCGCTTCATCTGCAGCCGGGATGCCGTTTCCTGGTGCCGTTCGGCGGCGGCACCAAAATCGCCTTCTCCGTCGAACCGCAAGCCGCGCCGGTAGCCCATCGCCTTCGCTTCATCAAGGAGCGAATCGACCTCGAACCCCCCTTCCCCCCCGGCCTGTTCCAATTCTGCCGCTGG
>JAAZOE010000256.1 GCA_012797915.1 Candidatus Zixiibacteriota bacterium
TCACCCAGATTAATATCAAAGCCAAGACCACCGAAAAGCTCGGCTTCACCGGACGGGAAGAGGGGATCGCCGCGCTGGCGACGGCCTCGATCCTGAAAGCTGCAGTATGATCGAATTTCTCACCGCCGGTTTTTCCGATCTGATGCGGACGGTCAACCAAATCCCCGGCGGATATATCTACCTCTTCCTCTTTGGCATCGCCTTCATGGAAAATCTCTTTCCGCCGATTCCCGGCGATACCTTCACCATCATCGGCGGATACCTGGCCGCCACCGGCAAACTGGCCCTGATTCCGACCGTGGCCGTCATCCTCCTGGGGACCGTTTCTTCCGTCATGATCGTCTACCTCATCGGGTATCACGGCGGGCACGAATACCTGGCCCGGAAAAACTTCCGCATCTTCTCCGTCGAGGACCTGGCCAAGGTCGACCGCTGGTTCGCCCGCCACGGCGCCGGGACCCTCCTGGTCAGCCGGTTCATCGTCGGCGGACGGGTGGCCATCGCCCTTGGCGCCGGGATCAGCAAATACCCGCCCCAGCGGATGCTGCTCTATTCCACGCTCTCATCGCTGGCCTTCCACGGCCTGCTGGTGGGACTGGCCTATATCCTCCACGCTTCCGTCAACAGCCTGGTTGACGGCTTCAACTGGTACAACAAAATAATATTGGCGGTATTGGCGGTCGTGGTTATACTATGGCTCGGATTTGTAGTCAAACGGGTATGGCATGAGCGAAAGAACGCTTGATATTCTGGTCCTGGCCGGCGGGGAGTCCACCGAGCGCGACGTCTCCCTGACCTCCGCCAAAGCCGTCGTCCGGACCCTCCTGCAGGGCGGTCACCGGGTAGTCGTGATGGACGCTCTGGATGGCCGCCGGCTCCGGCTGAAAGACGATGGTTTCGTCGATGACGACGGCCGTCCGGTCGTTTCCAGCGGAAAATCGTCGCCGACCGCCTTGCCGATGAATGGTTCCGCATTGGCCGCCCGTCTGGCCGAGGCCAAAGCTGCCGGGATCGAGGTCGTCTTCAGCGCCCTCCATGGCGGCGCCGGAGAAAACGGCCGTATGCAGGCCCTGCTGGAAATGCTCCAAATCCCCTACACCGGCTCCCCCATGGCCGCCTCAGCCGTCGCCATGAACAAGGACATTTCCAAGCGGGTGATGCAGACGCTGGGCATCCCGACCGCCGACTGGAAACGGTATGACCGCCTGCCGGGGCAGGCCGTCGATGACGTCGTTCGGGCCTTTACCGAGGCCCATCTGCCCCTGCCGCAGGTGGTCAAACCGGCCGATGGCGGCTCGACCGTCGGCCTCACCCTGGTCGAAAGCGACGACCAGATGCCCGAGGCCGTCCGTACCGCCCTGGCCGTCTCGAATTCGATCATCGCCGAGGTCTATTTCCCCGGCCGCGAAATCACCGTCGCTGTGCTCGACGGTCAGGCCCTGCCGCCGGTGGAAATCAAGCCGAGCCACACGCTGTACGACTACACCTGCAAGTACACCAAGGGGAAATCACAATATATTTGCCCCGCGGAAATAGATGCCGCCATCGTACAACAATTATCGCGGGATGCCGTACGATTCTATGAAACCATCGGTTGTCGCGGTTACGCGCGCATTGATTTTATCGTCGCGTCCATTGACGACTATATTTGCCTGGAATTAAACACCCTGCCGGGCATGACGGAGCTGTCGCTGTTCCCGATGGCCGCCAAGGCGGCCGGCATCGACTTCGGCCGACTTCTGCAGCGGCTGTGTCTCCTGGGCCTGGAAAGGAAGTAAATGCCTTACTCCCACATCAGAGGAATCATCTTCGATCTCGGTTCCACGCTGATCGAATACGAAAACCGCCCTTGGACGGATATCTCCTTTGACGGCCAGAAGCTGGCCTATGAGACCATGGCTTCCGAAACAGATAAACTCCCCGATTTCGAAACGTTCAACACCCGTCTCGAGGCAATCAAGGACCAGTTCCGTGTGCGGGCCAGGGAAACCCTGGCCGAATGGCGCGCCTCGCAGGCCCCCGAAACCCTTTTTCGCGAACTCGGCTTGGACAACCCCAAACGGCGCGGCGAACGTTTCATCGACCTCTTCTATACCGCTGTCCGCGACCAGATTTCCGTCGAAGACGGCGCCGCCGAGGTGCTCAAGACCCTGAAAGACCGCGGCTATCCCCTCGGCCTGATCTCCAATACCATTTATCCCCGCCGCCACCACGAAAGCGACCTCCGCCAGTTCGCCCTCATGGAATACCTGACTTTCCGTATCTATTCCTCGGAACTGGGCCGACGCAAACCGCACCCCGACATTTTCCGCGCCGGACTCGACCTGATGCGTCTGCCGCCGTCCGATATCCTCTATGTTGGCGACCGCATCCCCGAAGACGTCGAGGGGGCCCGGGCCGCCGGGATGGACGCCATCCTGAAACTCCGGCCCCAACGGGAGTATCCCGATCCCCTGCCGGAAGACCTCACCGTCATCCGCCGGCTCGATGAACTGCCCGTTCTGCTGGACGAATAATGTTCAAACCGATGGAGAAAGGAAATCTGCGGTGGATTTTTCTGCACAACTCCTGCGCGACCTGACAGAGGCCGACGGCGTCCCCGGCCATGAGGAAGCCGTCACCAAGGTCATGGCCGGCCACCTCAAAGGCCTGGCCAAAATCAGCTATGACCGCCTCGGTTCCCTTATCGCCGAAAAGAAAGGCGCCGCCGCCGAACCGCGCATCCTGGTCGACTCGCATACGGATGAGGTCGGCTTCATGGTCCGCGAAATAACCAAAAATGGCTTTGTCAAATTCCTGCCGCTCGGCGGCTGGTGGGGACATGTCGCCCTCGGCCAGCGGATGAAAATCATCACCACCAAAGGCGTCGTCCCAGGCGTCGTCGGCGCCAAAGCGCCGCATTTGCTCAAAGACGACGAACGCAAAAAAGTCCTCGACATCAACGACATGTTCATCGATGTCGGCGCCGCCGGCAAATACGATATCGGCAAGAAACTCGGCATCAAGCTCGGCGACCCGATCGTCCCCGACTCCCGGTTCACCGTCATGGCCAACGACCAGGTCTACCTGGCCAAAGCCTTCGACAACCGCGCCGCCTGTGCCGTCGTCATCGACCTGATCAAAAAACTCCAGAAGATCAAACACCCCAACACCGTCTATGGCGCCGGCTCCGTCCAGGAGGAGGTCGGCCTGCGGGGCGCCAACACTGTCGCCCACGCCGTCGACCCCGATGTCGCCATCATCGTCGATGTCGGCCTCGCCCTGGATACCCCCGGCTGCGAAGACCGCCCCGAAAAACTCGGCGCCGGCCCGCTGATTTTCATCTTCGATGCCCTGATGCTCCCCAACACCCGCCTCCGGGACCTGGCCATCGACGTTGCAACCAGAAACAAGATCCCCTTCAACCTGACCTACATGGAAAAGGGGGCCACCGACGGCGGCCGGATTCATCTCTCCCGCTATGGCGTCCCGTCGATCGTCATCGGCCCGCCGACCCGCTATGTTCACAGCCACAATTCGCTTTTGCACCGCAAGGATTACGACAACACCCTCAGGCTGGTGCTGGAACTGGTCAAGCGGCTGGACAAGAAAACCGTGGCCTCCCTGACGATGAGGTAACCCGATGGCTCTGCGATTCTTCAACACTATGACCCGGCGCAAAGAGGACTTCGCCCCGCTGGAACCGGGCCATGTCCGCATGTACACCTGCGGCCCGACCGTGTACAACTACCCCCATATCGGCAACTGGCGGACCTTCCTGTTCGAGGACGTCCTGCGGCGATACCTGAAATACAAAGGGTATAAAGTCACCCACGTGATGAACCTGACCGATATCGACGACAAAACCATCAAGGGCTCGCGGGCCAAAGGGGTCACGCTGGACGAATTCACGGCCGAATACATCAAGGCTTTCTTCGAGGACCTCGACACCCTCAACATGGAGCGGGCCGAACATTACCCCACGGCCACGACCCATATCCCCGAAATGGTCGCGCTGGTCAAAAAGCTCATCGACAAGGGCATCGCCTACGAACTGGGCGGATCATACTATTTTAAGATATCCGCCTTCCCGCAGTATGGCCGCCTGTCGCATATGAAACTGGATGAACTTAAGGCCGGGGCGCGGGTCGCCTCCGATGAATATGAAAAGGAACAGGTCTCCGATTTCGCCCTCTGGAAAGGATGGGACGAGGCCGACGGCGACGTCTATTGGGACACCGATATCGGCCGTGGTCGCCCCGGTTGGCATATCGAATGCTCGGCCATGTCGATGAAATACCTCGGTGAGACGTTCGACATCCATACCGGCGGGGTGGACAACATGTTCCCGCATCACGAGAACGAAATCGCCCAGTCGGAAGCCGCCAACGGCAAGACCTTCGTCAACTACTGGATGCACAGCGAGCACCTGCAGGTGGAAAACCAGCGGATGGCCAAATCGCTGGGGAATTTCTTCACCCTGCGCGATATCCTGGCCAAAGGATACAACCCGCTGGCCGTGCGGCATCTGCTCATCTCCACCCACTACCGGATGCAGGTCAACTTCTCGTTCGAGGGGCTCGAGGCTTCCCGCAATGCCCTGGAACGGTATCTCGATTTCATCTCCAACCTCGAGGACGTCGCCTCCACCGTCGATGGGGGAGAGGCCGATGGTTTCATCGCGGGGGCCAAGGCCGGATTCGAAGAGGCGATGGATGATGACCTGAACATCTCCAGCGCGTTGGGCGTGATTTTCGACTTTATTCGCGACATCAACCGCCTGAAAGCCGAAAACCGGCTTTCGAAAGCCGAGGCCGGGCGCGTATTGGATATCATGCATCGTTTCGATTCGGTGCTGGGCTTCTGCAAGAAACAGCAGGCGGGGTTGGACGCCGAGATCGAGGCCAAAATCGCGGCCCGGATCGCGGCCCGCAAGGCCAAGAACTTCGCCGAATCCGACCGCATCCGCGATGAGTTGTTGTCGATGGGTATCATCCTTGAAGACACCCCCACCGGCACCAAATGGAAACGAAAACTGTAGCTTGATTTATATGCCGCCCGTCCGTGTTGGGTGGCGCCCCTTCAGAGGTTCGCAAGACAGGCAGATTAAAGTAGTGGGCTGGAAGGTGGGGATGGACTTATGTCGGCAAAAAGGAAGACGGTTCACAGAGCGCGTCAATTGATCCTTGGGTATCTGGAAAGCGTCTCCAGAGAAGTGTTTTCAGATTTTCCAAGGGTCCTGACCGATCTTGTCGGCAGGGAGCATGGGGTATATGCCCTTTATAAAAAGGGGCACTTGTATTATATCGGCTTGGCGACGAATCTGCGAACACGCATTAAGAATCATTTGCGCGATAAACATGCCGGCAAATGGGATTCATTCAGCCTTTACCTTGTCAGGAAGGCGGATCACATACGAGAACTTGAATCCCTTATTCTGAGAATTGCTGATCCCAAAGGAAACAGGACGCGGGGCAAGCTTCCCCGGGCGAGCAATCTTCGTCGGGACTTGTGGAAGGGGATAAAAATAGAACAAGAAACCAAATTGATAGAAATGTTTGGGTCGGGCATCAAGCCGCGAAAGGTGGGGAAAAA
>JAAZOE010000257.1 GCA_012797915.1 Candidatus Zixiibacteriota bacterium
CGCGCGACGTCAGGCCGACCGCCTGCAGTTCCGCCGTCAACGGATAGACCGGCACGATCCGGCCGGTGTGGATTTGATCCTCCGTGCCGTCGCCGATGAACTCGTATTCCGGGTGCAGCATCTGATACCCCATGAAATAGCTCACCGTTCCGGTGACGGCCAGTTCGTCCCCCTTCTTGAACTGCTTCTCGAGATATCGGTACCCGGCGAACCAGATCAGCGACAGATACCCGGTGTCATCGCCGAGGACCACTTCCAGACGGGTCCTGCCTCCCCGGAGCAGGCCCTTGCCGATCACCCGGCCGACGACGGTTTTATAATCGTGTTCGCGCAAGGAGGCGATGGTGGCCGTCTGCGACCGATCGATATATTTGCGGGGAAAGTAATACAGCAGTTTGCCGACCGTATCGACGCCGTGAGCGGCCAGCACCGCCCCCCGTCTCGGCCCCACCCCTTTGAGATATTGAATCTCGGTCGTAAATTCCAGCTTCGCCACGGCATCAAACTACGCGCCGTCGAAAATCAAGTCAATCATTTATCGCCGCCGGAATCCATACGGAAGAAATGGTCATTCGTGTCGGGGGGACGGTCATCCGAGGGACCGTATCCGGGTTTGACCAATAAAAAACGGAAGGGGTGGGAATCGAACCCACCGCCGACGGCATAACCGCCGGCCCACGGTTTTGAAGACCGCAAGGGCCACCAGACCCTATCCGCTTCCGACGTATTGATACCATACCCTGCCCGAAAAATCAAGCGGACTTTCCGGCCACAGCGACCCTGAGAACGGACGGACTAGGGAGATATGCGGCTATAGCGAACGGACGGCCAGGGCGGTGGGATCGTCGATCAGCATCGGCTCGGCAATCCAGAAGGTCTCGGCGTAACGACAGCCGACCTCCACGCCGTATTTGCGATGATAAATTTCCAGCAATTCCATGATGTCGGTGCCCGGCTTAAAGATCATTTTCGACTGCGGGGACCCGTCGAATTGCGACCGGTACGCCGCCACCGCCTGCTGCTTGCGTTCGAACTGGGCGCTGATGTCGACATAGAAGGATGGTGTCACCTCGAGGAACGAGGAGGCATATATGATTGTCGTCGGCCGATGCGGTTCGCCTTCGATTTCCGCCTTGGCCAGGCCGGCCAGAAAGCAGGCCCCGTATCCGGCAATCGCGGCCATCCGATGATCGGGATGCCGCTGCTTTTCCGGCAAGGGAAGAATAACCGTCTGCGGTGTATATTTGCGGATGACGGCGGCGATACGCCTCCGGTTGTCGATAGCATCTGTCAGCGCCGAATCGGGCAGGTGCAGGTTCTCCCGCACCGCCAGCCCCATGATCTTCGCGGCCTCGTCCGCCTCGCGCAATCGTCCCTCCGGCGAACCCAGCGTCCCCATTTCCCCGGCGGTCAGATCGAGGACGCCGACCGTTTTGCCCCGTTCGGTGAGCTTGATAATCGTCCCGCCGCAGGTGATTTCGGCGTCATCGGGGTGTGCGGCGACAGCAAGAACCTCCAGTCGCATCCCGTCCCTCCAGTATCTGCCGGTAATAACGTTCATAATGGTCGACGATGGCATCGGCGTTGAAGTCGTGGTGGGCTTTCTCGGTGGCCCGCTTCTTGAATTCCTTCAACCGCCGTTCATCCTTAAGCAGGGCGACGGCCGCCGAAGCCATGTCGGCCGTGTCGCCGATCGGGAACAGAAATCCATCGACATCGTGATCGACCAGCTCAATCAATCCGGTGCCGCCGGTGCCGATGACCGGCACGCCGCAGCCCATCGCCTCCAGCGCGGCCAAGCCGAATGATTCTTCCTCCGACGGGCAGAGAAACAGATCGGCCAGCGGCAATATCTGTTCCACCTTGTCCTGGCTGCCGAGAAAGGTGACCCGGTCCGCCAGGCCGTTTTTCTTGACCTCGCGCCGGACCAGCATTGTGTCCGGCCCTTCGCCGACCAGCAGCAGCCGCGCCGGCAGTGCCTGTTGCACCAGCCGGAATATCTCGATCACGTCCATAACCCGTTTCACCGGACGGAAATTGGAAATGTGGCAGAGGATCTTCTCTTCCGGCGAGGCGAACCGCGACCGCTCGGGACAGGCCGTGCAGGGATTGAACCGGGCCGTGTCGATAAAATTGGGAATCACCTCGATCGGTTTGTCGATGGCGAACTCCTGGATGGTTTCGTCGGCCAGGTATTTCGACACGGCCGTGATGCCATCCGAGGCCCGGATGGAAAAACGGGTGATGTCGTAAAACGATTTATCCGCCCCGACCAGAGTGATATCGGTCCCGTGCAGGGTGGTGATGATCTTCGGCGCGCAGCAGTCGGTCATCTGCCGGGCCAAAAACGCCGCCGTGGCGTGCGGGATGGCGTAATGCACGTGCAGGATATCCAGTTTCCATTCGCAGGAGACCTCCGCCATCTTGGCCGCCAGCGGCAGGGTGTACGGGGGATGCTTGAACAACTGATAGGCGACCGTCTCGACTTCATGGAAATACAGGTTGGGCCGGAACTGATCCAGGCGGAACGGCAGGGCGTAGGCCAGGAAATGAACTTGATGTCCCCGTTCGGCCAGCTTGATCCCCAACTCCGTGGCCACGATTCCCGAACCGCCGGCCACGGGATAACAGGTGATACCGATACGCAGATTATCCATAGTATTCCGATAACATCAAAAGCCGGTGTCCGGTTTCCTCGAGCGGCAGGTTTTTGCGGATGGTCTCGATCACGGTCGGACCGTACCGCGAGAGGAAGTAAACCGGGGCAATCGATCGTTCGGCCAGACCTCGGTTGGGAAACAGATGGTCCCGGGCCTGCAGTATCTTTTCCCGATCGGCGGCGTTTTTCTTTTTGTGCGCGGCGAAGACCTTCTTTTCCAGCTCGTTCAACAGATAATCCATCTTTTCCCCCGCCCGTGCGGCCGTATCCCGCAACTGCGGGTCAAAAGATGTCAGCGCCGCCGTCAACTCCATCATCCGGCCGCGCACGGTATCTTTCAACGTTTTCAATCGATGATCGAGGTCGGTCGGGAATGATTCGTCCATCAGACGATTGACGACCTCGTCTGCCCGGACGGCGATCTCTTCGAATCCGATCGCCGACCGGGACATCAGCTTTTCGAACCGTCCCTCCACCAGGGTCATCGACGGCCGCGGCAAGACGCGGGGCGGCACCAGAGCGAACAAGTCGAACAGCGGCATCAATTGCGCGTAGTAGGCCACCTCAGCCGGCCCCCCGACCACGGCGACCGTCGGGAAAAGATGCGACTGCACCAGTGGCCGGGTAATGACATCGGGCGAAAAGTCGTTCGGCGCGGCCTCGATGGCCTTCAGCAATTCCTGTTCGGGAATGATTTTCTCGCCCACGCGACAGTCGTTTCCCTGATAATGAATCGCCGTCCGCCCCGGCGCATGATAGAACAGGTGGGCGGCATCGGATGCCTTTCGCACCTGGATATGATACCCGGCGGCCGTCAGGGCCGTTTCGGTCGTGGAGAGAACTTTTCCCACATCCCGGCGACGGCGAATGATCTCCTGCATCAGCGGCGCGGCCGGACGCTTGGCCGACTCGTCGTGGGGATTGAACAGCACGATTCCCAGCCGCCCGATCAGATGATGCAGGTATCGCGCGAAGCAATCGACCGGCGTGTCCCCCTTGCGGTACGCCCGCTCGATCGGTTCCAGGGCCTTTGTTTTGAAATCGTTATCCGGAAGAAGCTCGCGCAGCTTGGCCGTTTCGCGAGCAATGGACTGGTCATAGGTCAGCCGCCCCACCGGTGAATACAGGCGACTGTCATCCCAATCCAGCGCCAACCGCGCCGGTCGTCCCTGACGGTCGAACAGGTCGACCACGGCCGTTTCCTTGAAGTCATGATCGTCGCCGGCGATCCAGAATATCGGCGTCACCGGGACGGCCAGTTGTTTCTCCAGCCGACGCGCCCATGCTTCCGCCGCCAGTGCTTTCAGCAGAATCATATACGGCCCGCCGAAAAGACAGGCCTGGTGCGCGGTCACCACCGCCACCGCCTTTGGGTCGGCCAGTTTTCGAATCACCTCGTCAACCGCCTCCGGCGCCCCCCACGAATGATTCTGCCGGTGGAGGATGTCGATCAAGGCCGAGCGGCGGTAGTCCCGGCGTCCCAACGCTGCGGCCGCATCCGCAGGCGTCGCCGTCCCGAACAACGGCGCCGTCGTATCCGGGCGATACGTAAAATCCTGAAACAGGCGGGAAAATCCCAGCGCTTCAGTAAACGGGATGAGAGCGGGGGCGGTCATAGCTCAACCGTCGTGGCCGATCATGATTTGCCGTCCTCGACCGGCACGTCCGAGTCGACCACCATCTTCTCGACTTCTTCGATCAGTTTTTCGTCTTCGCTGATCTCGGAAATGGAGAACTTTTCCTTGAGCAGAAAGCAGATCGCCAGGGCGATGATGGGCAACATGTCGACGGCATACAGCATGACCGAGAACAGCACGGCCACGGTTTTTTCGACGGCGAACAGGTTGAGCCCGGCCACGACGGCCAGCTGGAACGAACCCAGATTTCCCGGCGTGATCGGCACCATCAGGGCCAGGTAATTGATGATGATGACGATGACGGCCGCCCAAGCCGGCAGTCCCAGGCCGAACATCTTGAACAGAAAACAGATGGCGGCGATATGCATGAACCACGACAGGAAGGTGTACAGCGCGGTGACCGAGATCTTGTCGGCCGATTTCATGATGGAGATGCCGTCGTTGAACGAGCGGAGAAACTTGCGCAGGATCAGGTAGGTCCGCGGCCAGCGCCGGCGGAGACGATTGTGCCCGATTCTCTCCAGCGCGCCCTGGTAGTGGAGGCTGGCGTAGAAGACCGCGAACAGGATCAGCATGGCCGCGCCGATAACATAGCTGATGGAACGGTACTGGGCGGGAAAGACGAAAACGGTCGAGCTCAACAGCATCAGGATCAGCAGACCCGCCCCGTCCAGAGCCACCTCCAGAAAGATGGTGGAGAAGGCGTAGGTTTTGGTGAAGTTCCCCTTCTTGGAAAACAGGATGACCCGTCCGGCCTGTCCGGTCAGCGCCGGCAGCAGAACGCCGATCATCTGCGAGGTGGCATACAGACAGAGCGTCGGCCAGAAGAGCACCGTTCGGATGCGGCTGACGATGGTCATCCAGCGGGTCGTCTTGAACACGGTCAACAGGGTGGTGCAGCACAGCGCCGGGACGAGATACCAGACATTCAACTTGCGGGCGACTTCGACCGTCTGGGGGATATTGAGGTCATAGAACAGAAATACCAGGATGCCGACGGCGATCAACGCCCCCCAGAATCGTTTCTTTCGAAGGATGGAGGCCATACTGGTCGGACGAATTTTCTCCTACCGTGAAACCTTGCCTCAAAAGTACCCAAATTTCGGGGGGGTGTCAATAAAAATGCCCCGGCCGGCCGGCCGGGGTTCGATCAGATCTCGGCCACGGCCGACTTGACGATCCAACCTTTGAGACGGTTTTCGAAATCGACCAGATAATACCCGGACTCTTCCCGTTCGATCGTGAACATGAGCCCGGCATGCGCTGTGAATTGGTTGGTAAAATCACTGCCCGGACCGTTTTTCACGTCCGTCTGCTGATCCAGCACCACGCCCGTCCGGGTTAAGACATCCCGATCCAGTTTGACCCCGGCGAGAATGGCGGTCACCACAAACAGCGACACCAAAAGGACGATAATCGGTTTGGGCACATGTATCCATCGATAGACGGCTTGCGCCAGAATCGCCGCCGCGGTCAGGAAATAAACCAATGCCGCCAGCCAGGTGATTCCGTTCAGACTGAAGGAATCGAAGAATCGGTTGACGTAGTCCAGCAGGATCGTTTCCTCGCTGACTTCGATCTTATCGACGGCGAAGTGACGGGCGAACGCCAGGTTGGCCTGGATATCTTCGTCGCGCGGGTCGAGCTGTTTGGCCCGGGTATAGTAGAGAATCGCCCGGCCCAGTTGCCCGGTCCGGAAATAGGCATTCCCCAGATTGTAATACAGTCCGGCCGAATGATACCCTGCCCCCAAAATTCCCTGATAAATACTGATCGCCTGAGGGTAATTCCCGGCCGAATAGGCGGCGTTCCCTCTCTCGAAATCGGCGTCGAAGGCCCCGGCCCGGAGTTGAGAAACCGCGGCCGCTATCAGCACCAGTAGGGCAATCGTCCGGACGGTCCTCATAACGTCTCCTCCAGCCCGACGATGACTTTCCGCACCTTCTCGAACAGCGCCTCCCTGGTCACCTCAGCCCCCGCCGCCCCGGCGAATCGGCCGAAATCCGCCTCGCGGACGACCGCCAGCGTTTCCTCGCGAAGCGCATCGGCGACCGATGCCTTTGTCAAGACTTCATCGATCCGGTCGGTGGTCAATCCCTGGGCCGAAAGATTGAACTTGTCGGCGATATACTGCATAACCATGCCGGAAATTTCGGCATAAAACGCGGCGGCGTCGGTTCCGGCCATCAGTTCCGCCGCCTTCTTGAGACGCTTTTTGGCCACGGCATCCGCGCGCCGCTGGCGGGCGTATCCGATGTCAGTGCTCAGCCGGCGGCGGCGGCGAACATCGATCATTCCCCCGACCAGCGCCGCCAACGGCAGGGCCAGAAGCGTAAGAAACATCGGCGAGGTCAACAGCACCCGTCCCTTGCGATACCAATGGGTCGATCCGGTCTTGATGAAGCGAATGTCGGTTGCCTTCAGGTCCAGCGTCTGTCCGGAAACCATGTTGTAGGGTATCTCCGCCCCGGCGGTCAATTCCCCCGGACGAACCGTTAGTTGCATCGGCTCCGTTCTGCGACTCTGATACGCCTTGCGGGCCGGATCGAAATAATCCAGCGTGATCGCGCCAATGGTCTGCGGACCCGACTGCCGGGGGATCAGGACGTATTCGAACGTTTTCGTTCCCCCGATCTGGTTGTCGAGATTCGACGTCTGGAAATCGGAGGCGCCTTTCTCCACTCGAAATCCGTCCAGCGCCGGAAGAGTCGGTTCCGGAATCGACTTGATATTCCCCTGCCCGGTGATCTTGACCGTCAGGTTGACCGCCTCGTTGACCTCAACGTCGGTCTTGTCGATGGCGGCCGAAATCCTGTAATCGCCGACCCCGCCCGAAAACTGCGCCGGTTTTCCATCCTCCGGAAGCGGCTTCACGTCCACCGTCACCGGGCTGGAGACCACTTCCACGTTGGTCCCCCGCTGAAACATGTCATCGAACATACTGAACGGATCGCGGCTGCGCCGACGGCTTCTGTCCGGGACCGCCGCCACTATCCGCGCCTGCCCAATCGTCAGCTTCCCGGGGGCCGTCGGAAACAGCGCCGTCCGTACCTCGACCACCAGATAATCCCGACCGTCAATCGTCTGGTAATACTGTTTCTGCGGCGGGATATCGGACGTCCAGAATCCGGGGGTCTGCGGCGGCGTATAATCCGGATTCGACAACAGGTTGATGCCCCGATAGAATTTCACGCTAAGCGTCACCTGCTCATCCACGAAGGGATTCCGCTTGTCCACCTCGGCCCGCAGGAACAGGTCTTTCGAACTGACGCCGTCGCCGCTTCCCGATGATGTCTGACTGCGGGGCGTTCCCTTGACCACTTCCAGCGACAGCGCGTTCGATTCATATCGCGTACCATCAACCACCGCCGAGGCGGCGCGGATCGGAAACGTCCCCTCCTGCTTGGGGGTCAAGATATAGTTGTACGTCTGCGCGTAGCTGACCTGACCGTTGATAATTTGCAGGTTGGTGGAACTTCCGGCGGGCATGATATCAAACTGCGGCAGCGGCGGCAGCTTCGGCTCCGGAAGTTGTTTTTGTCCGGGCGCCGATATGGAAACCGTCAGTACGGCCGTCTCGTTGGTCCCGATGCGGCTTTTGTCCAGCGCCATCCGGATGGAGACGCCCCCCTGGCCGGAAAGCGGGGCAACTCCCAGCAGGACGGCCAGCGACAGGATAACCGCGACCACCGAATATGCTCTGCCCGTACTCACCAGTCTCTTCCCTGACCTTGACCTTCCGCTTGCTGTTTCTTCTGCTCTTTCAAATTTTCCAGATCCGCATCTTCCAGGGCGTTCAGGATACGCATCGCGTCTTCCTTGGACATCTCATCCCTTTTACCCTGCTGCTGCTGTTTTTGTTCATCCTGCTTGTTCTGCAGCTGATCCTGTTCTTCCGGTTTGGGCTGTTTTTTCCCTTCCTGCTGTTTCTGTTCTTCCGGTTGCTGCTGTTGCTGTTGTTGCTGCTGCTGTTGCTCCTGCTGCTGTTGTTGCTGTTGTTTGTCCTGCGGTTGCCGCTGCAGCTGCTCTTTCAGACGATTCCGGGCCAGTTCCAGGTTGAACTTGGCATCGAGATCATCGGGGTCGATTTCCAGCGCCTTTTGATACGACTCGATCGCCCGTTGAAATTCCTCCGTACGGAAATAGTCGTTGCCGGCATTATAGTAGATTTGCGCCTGAAGCGAAACATTGTTGGTGTTGAGCGCCTTGGTATACTGCTCGGCCGCTTCTTCGTAACTGCCGCTTTCCTGCAAGGCGTTGGCGTGGTTGTAATAGATTTCCGGGGTTTCCGGCCGTTCCACCTGGGCCTGACGGTAGTAATCCAGCGCGGCTTTGAAATCTTTCTTCCCGAAGGCCTTGTTTCCCTTCTCGTTCAGCGACACCGCCTGGTCCCCCCAGGCCGTCCCGGACAGAACCGCCATCAGCATCAACACCGTGACCCGTTTCATAGGCGTTCCTCCTGGGGCTTCCTGACGCGGATCCGTTCGGGGACGAAAAACTCCCAGACGATAAACAGCATCGCCGCCGCCAACGGCCACTGGAATCGATCGTCGTACTGGAGCATCATTTTCCCTTCCAGTTCTTTCTTCTCCATCCCGGTAATTTCTTCATAGATTTTGTCCAGTTCCAGCTCCGAGGGTGTGCACCGGTAAAACTTGCCGCCGGTCGCCAGGGCGATTTTTTGAAGCGTGGTCTCGTCCATCTTGCTGACCACGACGTTCCCCTCGTCGTCCTTCTTGAATCCAACCCGTTCGCCGCGCATATTGTACATCGGAATCGGTTCGCCGTCGGGATTGCCGATCCCAACCGTGTAGATGCGCACCCCCTTCTTGCGGGCGTCCTCGGCCGCCCCGATCGGATCGGTCCCCTGGTCCTCGCCGTCGGTCAGGAGAATCAGCACCTTGTGGGACCGTTCCTGCTGAACATACCCGTCCGTCGCTCTCCGGATGGCATCCCCGATCGCCGTGCCGGGGGTCGGCACCAGGTCGACATCGATAATATCCAGAAACATCCGGGCGGCCGAATAATCCAGCGTCAGCGGACACTGGATAATCGCCGATCCGGCGAAGGCGACCAGGCCCACCCGGTCCCCCTTGAGACGATCCGGCGTTATCAACGATTGAATTTCCTGCTTGGCCTTGGTCAGCCGCGAAATCGGGCCGGGTTTGACATCCATCGCCAGCATCGACTTGGAAACGTCGACGGCCACGAAAATATCAACCCCCTCCCGTTTCATCATCTCCATCCGGGTGCCGATCTGCGGTCTGGCCGCCGCCAGCGACAAAAACAACACCGCCGCCATCAGCAGAACCGCCTTGCCGGCCTGACGGCCGAACGAGATTCCCGAGGCCGCCCGCATAACCAGCGGCATGTCGCCGAACCGGGCCAACAGCCGTTTCTTGGCCGCAATCGCCCACCAGAAGAAGAAGGCAAACACCGGGATCAACAAGATCCCCAGCAGATAGAACGGTTCGTAAAAGCGCATGCCGCCGACTCCTACGGTATCTTTCGAAACACGGTTTGGCTCAAGAGCATCTCCAGCACCAGCACGGCGAACCCGGCCATCATCCAGACGAAAAACAGCTCCCGATACTGCATATACTGATGGACTTTGACTTTGGTTTTCTCCAATTGGTCGATTTCGGAATATATCTTGTTCAACTCATCCTCCGACCGGGCCCGGTAATATTTGCCGCCGGTGGCAGCCGCGATTTTGGACAACGATTCCTCGTCGATCTCGTTCGGCAGGTAGATATATCGTTTCCCGAACAACGGGTCGTCGACCGGGTACATCGCCGCCCCCGGTTTGCCGATGCCGATGGTGTAGATTTTGACCTTCATCGTCTTGGCGATATTGGCCGCGGTCAGCGGATCGATCTCCCAGACATTATTGACGCCGTCGGTCAACAGCACAATCACTTTGGACTTGGCCGGGGAATCGATCAACCGGTTGACCGCCGTGGCCAGCGCCAGTCCGATCGCCGTGCCGTCCGCGACCATCCCGAAATCGACCCGGTCCAGGAAATTTTTCAACACCCCGTAATCCAGGGTCAAGGGACACTGCGTGAACGCCGAGGCGGAAAAGACCACCAACCCGATTCGGTCCGAGGTCCGCCGGTCGATGAACTTGCCGATCTCATCCTTGGCGACAAACAGCCGGTTTTCCGGTTTGAAATCCTCCGCCTTCATCGAACTGGAGGTGTCCAGCACCAGCATGATGTCGACCCCCTCGGTTTCGACATCGCGCCGTTCGTTCCCCACCTGCGGCCGGGCCAGGGCAATGAATAATAAGGCTACCGCAATGACGCGCAGAAGATAGACCAGCGGCCGGAGGCGCTGACGAGTTGTCTTCTTGCCCGTCCGCACCAGCGTCAGGTCGGAATACCGCACCGAGGCCGACCGGCGCGGCAGTTTCCAGAAG
>JAAZOE010000258.1 GCA_012797915.1 Candidatus Zixiibacteriota bacterium
AGCAACTGGAAACACAGATGGCGGAACGAGCGGCGGAAATGGTTCGCGGCTTCGAGCAGCGACAGCAGGCCGAAAATGAAATCCATCGTCTCGAAGCCCGATACCATACGCTCTTCGACAGCGCCGTCGACGCCATTTTCATCATGAAAAACGACCGGTTCATCGACTGCAACCGACAGACGCTGATGATGTTCGGGTGCCGGCGGGAAGAGATTGTCGGCCAGCCGCCCTACCTGTTTTCGCCGCCGTTGCAACCGGACGGACGAGATTCGACCGAAAAGGCGCTGGAGAAAATCAATGCCGCCCTGCGCGGTGAACCCCAGCGGTTCGAATGGATGCACAGCCGGTTGGACCGGAGTGAATTTTACACCGAGGTCAGTCTCAACCGGATGGACCTTCAGGGAGAGGTTTACATTCAAGCCATCGTTCGCGATATCAGCGAACGGAAGGCGGCCGAGGTGGAGCAGCGCCGCCTCCAGGAACAGCTGGAACGGGCACAGCGGATGGAATCGCTGGGTTTGCTGGCCGGAGGCGTCGCCCACGACCTCAATAATATGCTCGGCCCGCTGGTGGGATATTCGGAACTGATCCTGATGAGGATGCCTGCCGATGATCCCCAACGCAAACGGGTCGAACGGATCCACAAGGCGTCCCAAGACGCCGCCGACGTCATCCAAGACCTGCTGGCACTGGCCCGCCGCGGCCGTTACGAGATGAAGCCGATCAGTTTCAACGACGTCATCGAAGGATATCTCGATTCGCCGGGCTATGGCCAATTGGCCGCCAAACGGCCCGACGTCACGGTGACCACGGCGCTCGATCCCAACCTCGACGTCATGATGGGGTCCTCCACGCACCTGGCCAAGGTGGTCATGAACCTGGTCGTCAACGCCTATGACGCCATGCCGGAGGGGGGAACCATAACGCTGTCCACTGCGCAGCGTCATCTGGAACAACTGGCCGGCGGGTACGGCCCAATCGAGCCGGGCGAATACATCGTTTTCCACGCCCGCGATACGGGCGCGGGGATCGCCCCCGAATATCTGCCGAAAATCTTCGAACCGTACTTCTCCAAAAAGAAGATGGGACAGAGCGGCACCGGTCTCGGACTGGCCGTGGTCTACGGCATCATCAAAGACCATAAAGGGTACTACGATGTCTTCTCGGAGGTGGGGAAGGGAACCGAGTTTATCCTCTACTTCCCGGTTACGAAGGCGGCCGTGACGGCCCCCACAGCGAATAGCGATGACTGCCGCGGCACGGAAAAAGTCCTGGTCGTCGATGACAACCCCGAACAGCGGGAAATCGCGTTCGATCTTCTCACCAATCTGGGCTATCGTGTCTGGACCGCAGCCGACGGCCACAAAGCCGTCGAGTATCTGGCCGAACACGCCGTCGATATTATCGTGCTGGATATGATCATGGAAGCGGAATTCGACGGTCTCGACACCTATCGGGAGATTCTCAAGACTCATCCCGGCCAGAAGGCGGTCGTCGTCAGCGGTTTCTCGGCCACTGAACGGGTGACCGAAATACTGCAGTTGGGTGCGGGGGCCTTCGTCAAAAAGCCATTCACAATGAGCGCCATCGGGCAGGCGGTCCGTCGGGAATTGGACAAACAGGTCGATGTTGCCACCGGTATCGCCTGATTTTCCGGCTGCCCGATAAATAATTATCCGACAAGAGAATACGGTCTGCGCGTATCACCTGACAACGTCGCGGCAAAGATAAAACGGCTTGACTTCCCTGCCGGAGGCGGTTATAGTTGCCCCACCAGCGGCAGGTAAGAAGTATCCGATCATCTCACCTGCGGGCGACGACACAAACAGCCTTCTTACTATTGGTGGACGATATGGCCTATATCATCAATGAACCAAGCCGAACCTTCAGTGAATTCTTGCTGATTCCCAATCTGACCACCAAAGATTGCGTTCCCGCCAATGTCGATATCGCCACCCCGCTGGTAAAATTCGCCAGGGGGCAGAAACCGTCCATCCGGATCGGCATCCCGCTGGTTTCGGCGATCATGCAGGCCGTTTCCGATGATACCCTGGCGGTGACCCTGGCCCAGGCCGGGGGATTGTCGTTTATCTTCGTCTCCCAGCCGATCGAGGACCAGACGGCAATGGTGGCCAAGGTGAAGAAGCACAAGGCCGGGTTCGTCATCAGCGATTCCAATCTCGGCCGCGACGCGACGCTGAAGGATGTCATTGCCCTGACCGACCGGACCGGCCATTCGACCATCGCCATCACCGAGGACGGCACCCTGTCGGGCAAGTTTCTGGGCCTGGTGACCCGCAAGGATTACCGTCGCGACACGCGCCGCATGGAAACCAAAGTCTCCGAGATCATGACCCCGGTGTCCGATCTGGTCGTGATCGGCGAGGCGATGTCATTGGAGGAAACCAGCGAAATCATCTGGCGGGAAAAACTTGATTGTCTGCCGATCGTCGACAGCCACCAGCGGCTGAAGTATTTCGTCTTCCGCAAGGATATCGAAGCCCATTATCAGAATCCGCATGAATCGGTCGACCGCGACCTGCGCCTTCTGGTCGGGGCGGGGATCAACACCCGCGACTACAAGGAACGGGTGCCGGCCCTGGTGGAGGCGGGGGCGGATGTCCTCTGCATCGACTCCTCCGACGGGTTCAGCGAATGGCAGCGGGACACCATTGCCTTCGTCAAGAAGACCTACGACGGCCGGGTCGGCATCGGCGCCGGAAACGTGGTCGACGCCGAAGGATTCCGGTATCTGGTGGAGGCCGGAGCCGATTTCGTGAAGGTCGGCATCGGCGGGGGATCGATTTGTATCACCCGCGAACAGAAGGGCATCGGCCGGGGCCAGGCTTCGGCGCTGATCGAGATCGCCGCCGCGCGCGACCGGTATTTCGCCGAGACCGGAACGTACATTCCGCTTTGTTCCGATGGCGGGATTTCACACGATTATCATATCACCCTGGCCTTGGCGATGGGGGCCGATTTCGTCATGATGGGACGGTATTTCGCCCGCTTCGATGAAAGCCCGGGCAAGAAAATCAAACGGGGCGGCAATTATTTCAAGGAATACTGGGCCGAGGGCTCCAACCGCGCCCGCAACTGGCAGCGGTACGATCTGGGGGACAAGCAGGACCTCAGTTTCGAAGAAGGGGTCGACAGCTACGTCGCCTACGCCGGTCCACTGAAGGATAACGTCGAGTTGACCCTGAGCAAGGTCCGCTCCACCATGTGCAACTGCGGGGCGCAATCCTTGGCGGAATTCCGGCAGAAGGCCCGTCTGACGGTGGTGTCCTCGACCAGCCTGGTCGAGGGGAAGGTCCACGACGTCATCTTGAAGAAGGAGGACGATTAAACATATGTGCCGGCAATATTGTCCATAATTATCTTCCCTATTTGGTCCTCGTAAACCTATTCCCATAACCGAGCGGGCCATAAAGTAAGGATCGACGGCCAAAAAAACGAGTTCACAATTCGAAAACTGCCGCGTCAATATTTCGGAACGAGCAGAAGGGATCGGGAAGGCGGATGAAGAAAACACTTATAAACTTCGTCGTTGTTCTGTCTGTTTTTCGTTTTCTTGCCGCTTGTACGGGCGATTCCGAGCGGTATTTCAACACGGAATCTGACGGCAAATTCACTATCCCCGTCCCCGAATCTGCCACAGAGGATGATAAGAGACGAATAGGTCTAATGGCCGTGAGCAAACCGATCTTATATGACCGTTTCATATATTGTTCGCTACCTCAAGATGTGGTTGTTGAACTGGCGGACGTGTTCGGCGACTCCATATTTCGGGAAATCCAGAGTCTTCGGCAACATGCGGAAGAGTTATTGCCGACGCGGGATGATGCAACATTCACCGATTACATGCAGACGCATAAAAGGATATTTTACCTATTTGACAGCAGTCTAACGTATAATCGGGCAATAACCCTTGTGGAGCGATGCCATATTCCGGACCTCCAAGTTCATTATTTACGACGCGCAGAGCGCGAGGATGTGATCGTCGAATACGTCCATGGGTTGGGGACATACTTCTTCATTGACCTAAAAACAGGCGTCTATTTTACGCCACTTCCGGATTGATACCCTGAGAAACCTCCAGGCTGGGCGGCGATATGGCGGCTTACACCGGAATAAACAATTGGATACTCTGGCGCGATCATCCGTCTAAAAAAGTTGCCGGATCTGAAGCCCAGAAAAATCCGATTGACATTTGCGCTAAAGTACCGATATTCATATCGAATTTATGACGGTTTGATTTCGACAACAGTCAACAAGGAGGCGCGTGATGACCGCCTTACGGCCTGAAATGGCAAAGCTAGAGATGCGCCTGCGGGAGAACCGTCGATAACGGCAGTTGCCGGATAGATTATTAACGGCCTTCCCACGGGAAGGCTTTTTTGTTTTTGGCCGCGGGCGCATCCGACGCCGGCGGTTTCTTTTTCGCCGAATCGGGCGGAAGATTCCACCATCACCGCGTTAACCTGTATCCCATAAGGAGGAGATATGTTGGTCTCGGTAGAACAGCATCATGGAGGCAATCAGACAACGGCCCGCATATCGTCGTTTGGCAAGACGAATAATCTCCGACCGCGATATCGACGGACTACAATCGTGAACTCGAACAAGAGAGTCGAATGTCATGCAACTGATCGATTGGGGATGGAATAACCATTTCGAGAAACAGTTTGAACCATATAAACGCGAAGGCCTCACACCGGTGCGGATCATCCGCGAAAACCGGCGGAATTACCTGGCCTGGAGCGAGGCCGGGGAATTGATGGCGGAAGTGTCGGGACGATTCCGACATGCGGCCATCGGCAAGGGAGATTTCCCCGCCGTCGGCGACTGGGCGGCGGCCGAGGTTCTGGTCGATGAGGGTAAGGCGGTCATCCGGGCCGTCCTGGCGAGGAAAAGCGCCTTTGTGCGCAAAGTCCCCGGCCCGGTCACCGAGGAGCAGGTGGTGGCGGCCAATATCGATACGGCCTTTATCGTCTGCGGCCTCGACGGCAACTACAACCTGCGCCGGATTGAGCGGTACCTGGCGATGGCTTGGGAAAGCGGGGCCTCGCCGGTAGTGCTGTTGAACAAAGCCGACATCTGCCCCGAAGCCGAAGACCGACGAAACGAGGTCGAGGCGGCGGCGATCGGCGTGCCGGTCTGCGCCATCAGCGCAGCCTGCGACCAGGGTCTCGACGGCTTGCGGGAGCATCTACGCCCCGGCCGGACGGCCGCTTTTCTGGGCTCGTCGGGGGTGGGCAAGTCGACCATCATCAACCGCCTGCTGGGAACCGACCGGTTCGCGGTCGGGGCGGTGAGCGACAGCGACAGCCGCGGACGGCACACCACCACCAGCAGGGAACTGGTGATGCTGCCCGATGGCAGTCTGGTCATCGACACCCCCGGCATGCGGGGACTCAAGGTCTGGGGGGATGAGGACGGTTTGAAACAAGCCTTCGATGACATCGAGGCGCTGGCGGCCGACTGTCGCTTCCGCGATTGCCGTCACGGAAATGAGCCGGGCTGTGCCGTCCGGGCGGCGGTCGAAAGCGGCACGCTCGATGCCGGGCGGTTGCAAAGCTTTCAGAAACTCCAAAAAGAGCTTCGGTACCTGGCCGACCGGCAAACGATGGCGCCGAACGCATTGGAAAAGGAGCGGTGGAAAAAAATCAGCAAGATAGCCAGGAACTTCAAGAAGAAAGGGTAAACAGCCTCCGATCTAATTGATGAAAAAGGGTCCGGCAGAGAAGATAGCCGGACCCCGAAATCGATTGGAGGTGAATATTTTGCTTACTGCCTCGCAGTCGAATCAATCACTCAGGCAGGAATGGCTGATGTCCTCGCCCATAACCCGGTCGAGGTTCGGACCTTTGGGGAGCGGCCTCTTCTCCGGTTCGATTTGATTCAGCGTCGCGGCATCGTACAGTCTTCCGTTGATCATCGTGTAGAGCACGTTTTGCGATTGCCGGATATCTTTTGTCGGGTCGCCGTCGATGACGATGATATCCGCCAGCAGGCCGGGCTGGATGCTCCCCAGTTCCTTGTCCAGACCGATGCACCGCGCCCCCATCCAGGTGGCCGAGCGGAGCGCCTCATGGTTGGTCATCCCGCCCTGCTGAAGCATCCACAGTTCCCAATGGGCGCCCAAGCCCTGAAGTTGGCCGTGGGCGCCGAGTTCGACCATGCCGCCGCGATGCAAAATCTCCGTCGCCGTCTTTGCCAGGTCGATATGGTGGTAGTCCCATTCCGGAGCCATATCCCGGCGGATCGATCGCGGATCGATCACCCATCGGGGGACGAACCGGTTCAGACGTTCATCTTCCCAAACGTTGCTGTGCTGATACCAGTAGTATTCTCCCCACAATCCGCCGTATCCGGCGATCAGCGCCGGCGTGTAGCCGGTCCCCGACCGGCCGAACAGCGTCAACTCCGGATCGTAGAGCGGGGCCACCGGGATCGGGTGTTCGATGGTCGTGTGGCCGTCGAGCAGCATGGTGATGTTGTGATTCAGGGTCGAACCGCCTTCGGGAACGACCATCACGCCCAGATCGTACCCGGCCTTGATCACCATCTGGCGCTGATTGCGCCGCGGCTGGTTGTAACTCTTGACCGTGAACGCGCCCCAGGCGGCGGTGCGCCGGATGGCGGAGAGGGCGTCCTCATATTTGTTGATCACCGCCTTGAAATCCCCCTCGGCGCCGTAGAGGATGGTGCCGGTGCTGAAGATGCGCGGCGCCAGCATCGCGCCCTGTTTCTGAAGTTCGCTGGCGGCGAAGATCATCTTGGTATCGTTGCTGGGATCGTGCATGGTGGTGACGCCGAACGCCAGATTGGCCAAAAAAGCCCAATCCTGCCGGGGATAGATCCCCTGATCGCTCGACCAGGGATGGGCGTGGATATCAACCAGGCCGGGCATCAACGTCTTGCCGGAAATGTCGATCACCTTTGCATCGGCCGGGACGGTCACCTTGTCCCGCGGCCCGACCTCGGCGATCCGGTTCCCCTTTACGTGGACGACCCCGTTCTCAATAGTCGACAGGTCGTTCATCGGCAGGATCTTCGCGCCGACGAAGTAGAGATCGGTCGAAGGGCTATCGGTCTTCTCATCCCACCCGAGGTTGTAGACTGTCGGTTGGAATTTCCGGGTCGTGTCCTGGTCGAATACCGCCGTCAGATCGGCGCGGAACATCTGCGGACCGAGGCTCCACGAAATCGATTTTCCGTCGGACGACCAGTGCAGATATGTCCCGGCGTCGGTGGAGAGTTTCTTGATGGGAAGGCTGGTCATTTCCGGGGCGACCTCCAGCGGGACATTGACGCCGGGATAGGGAGTCACATACGCCTGCCAGAGTTCCTCGAAAGCCAGCCACTTCTCATCCGGGGAAAGGCGGAAATCGACCGCCCGTTGGGAGACGACATGAATCCGTCGGTCCGAACCGAGCAGATCCACGCTTACCAGCGCCGCCTTGTCCCCGTCGCGGGAGTTCAGGTAGATGCGGCGATCGTCTTTGGAAAACCGGGGAGAGTCTCCCTCGCGCGTCAACAATCTCGGGCTGGCTTTCCCGGCGGCATCAATGATATAGATGCCGGGTTCCTCCTCCCATAGCCGCCCGCGGAACCCGTCTCCTCCGGCGCGCTGATACACCACCCAGTTGCCATCATGCGAAAACCGGGCCGATGGGTAATGTCCCGGCCGGGAAACGAGGACCCGTTCGTTTCGTCCATCCAGGCCGATGATTCGAATCGTGCCGCCGAGAGTATCGTTCCAGGTGGTGTAGACGATCTCTTTGCCATTGGGCGACAGAGCCGGGGCGAATTCGAAGGCATCGGTTTGACCGGTTATTCTGACGGCGGTTCCCGAGGGCAACGATTTGCGGTATAGGTATCCCAACGCCTGAAATATCGCCTCGTTACCCGTCGGGGTCGCCTGCGGCCAGCGGATCACCTTGACCGGGAAGGTCGCCTCTCCCACCTTTTGCGGAAAGCGGAGCGCATGGGCCATGGTTTGGGTCACATGCGCCTTGAACGGTATCTCGGTCGGTATTCCCGAGGCGACGTCGACGTTCCAAATTTTCCCTTTGGCCCAGATGACAATGTTCTTGCCGTCCGGGGTCCAACTGAAGCCGGGGTAGACGCCGAACAGGGTCCAGACTTCCTGCTGATCCTCGCTGAGGCCGTTCCAGAGATGGCGGATCGATCCGGTCTGCAAATCATACAGCGCCAGCACCGACTGATTCCGCACGCGCCGCACGAAGGCCATTGTTTTGTCATCGGGGCTGATCTGCGGACGGCAGGCGCCGCCGTTGATTTCGATCAGGTTCCGGATTTCGTTGGTTTTCAGGTCCAGCCGACGGATCACGAAGATGGTTCCGTGGGGGTCCTTGTTATATTGAAAATAATCCCCTCCCGACATGTCCTCGGACCAATAGAGGTACCGGCCGTCATGCGAGAAGATCGGCTCGTTGGCGTCCTGCTGGTCGTTCTTCCGAACGGTTAATCCCACTCCGCCGCCTCCCTCCGGGAGGTGATACATCCACATTTCCCCGGCGCCCAGGCTGCGGCGGCTGGTGAAATGCTTTTTGGCCACGAAATAATCGCCGCCGGGATGCCAGCAGGGGTTATTCAACAGGCGGAAGTCCTGCTTGGTAATCTGCGCCCGGTTCGAACCGTCGGCATGCATCATCCAGATATTGTCGCCGCCGCCGCGGTCGCTGGTGAACAGGATCTTCTTCCCGTCCGGACTGAACCGCGGTTGGACTTCGTAGGGCAATCCGCCGGAAAGAAGCGTGGCTTGGCCGCCGGTGATCGGCATCGTATAAATGTCCCCCAGAAGGTCGAAGACGAGGGTCTTTCCATCCGGAGAAACATCAACCGTGATCCAGGTTCCCTCCGTAGCATCGAATTCAAGCGTGTCACTGGGGACATGGGGAATGCCGACGTCCCAGGTTGCCTCGGCTGAATCCTTGGGGCTGTTGGAAACGGATTCTCCCAATGCGGAAGAAACGATCATCGCCGCCGCCGTGAAGGCCGACAGCAGCGCTGGTACCGTGTTGCGCAAGACCATGTTGAAACCTCCGCCAGAACGATCGGCCGGCCGGTGGCCGTCACCCACCTGAGGAAAACGGTGTCGAGAAGGGGCCGGCGTTCCAAAGACCCCCAAGATAATTCTCATTCTGTCCGAACGCAACCGGCTTCGCCGAATATCAAGAACCTCCGGCGACGACGGCGCGGGCGGCAACGATTTGTTGGCTAATGAGTCGCCTTGTTCGCACGGGATAAGATCCGGTGAGAAGACAAAGTTTTGATTGACTTTTTGCGCTGGGGTGAGCATGATTCCTTCGATCATACCCATGGCTTTTTCCAGGAGGAACGAACATGCGGAAAACCGTGTTCCTTATCGCGGCGTGCGCCCTGATGGCGCTGTGTGGCTGCATACCGTTATCTCTGGCCCCGTTTTATACGGAAAAAGACCTCGTGTATGAACCCGCTTTAATCGGTTTCTGGGTGTCCGGCGATGACGGCGGGGGAAGCGTCAGTTTCGAACAGTCCGGGGCGAATGGGTACTTGATGATCATGAAAGACAGCACCGGGGAGGTCAGCTTCGATGTCCGGTTGTTTCGAATCGGCGGGAAACTGTTCATGGACTTGTGCCCGCAGAGCCTGGCGGAACTCAATCGCCTGGCGGAGATGGATGCGATTCCCGGGCATTCGTTGGTGCGTGTGGACCGGATCGAACCGACCCTGGTCACCTCCGATCTAGAAGACGACTGGATGAAAGCGAAAATGAAGGAAGATCCGAAAGCCCTGGCCCATGTAGTGACCGATGACCGGCTCGTCCTCACCGCCACCACCGAGGAGAATCAGGCATTTATCGTAAAGCACATGAACGACGAGGGGGCTTTCGACGATCCCGAGGAGATGCGGCGGACCGACAAGCGGTGACGGCGCGGCAGGCGTCCGTAATCGAGGCGAATCACCGGGTACAAAACCCGGAACGAAATCATGAACATGAGGCGGTGGATTATCATCGGGACGGCATTGTTGTGCCTCCTGTACGTTCTTCTGCTCATTCCCGAACCGGCGCCGTCGATCCCGGACACGGCCGAAAACCGTCCATTTTACTGGAATCGCGACGCCTACTGGTCCGAGCTGGGACATCGTTTTGCCGAAGCCCGGGCGGCTGGGTGCGGCGGCTTGGCGTCTTCGATCACCGCCGGCTTTTCACTCGTTGACAGTCTGCTGGCACATGTGCAGACCGACACGCTTTCGCCCGACGCTGCTGCCTTTTCGGGGTTGGAACAGGGTTTGTTCATCCTCGGAACCCAACTGGGGGCCTGTTCGCAACGGCTGACGGATTATCTGCGGGCGTTCGGAGAGATCAGAACGGCCATTAAAAATCAATCCACCCGCTGGGACATGAATGCTCCGGCGGCGCGGGAATGTCTGTACAAATTGCTGTATGGCGGGCGCACGGCGGTCGAAGAGGTGATGTTGCAGACGCCGCCGGGGGCGGTGCCCGAGGTCATCCTGGAAACAGAGGAGCCATCGGTGACTCCGTCGGCGGAGATTCTCGGCGTGACGGTCCACAGCGGCGATATTCTGGTCTCCCGCGGCGGGGCGCCGACCTCGGCCCTCATCGCCCGCGGCAATGACTTCCCCGGGAATTTCTCGCATATCGCTCTACTTTATATCGATCCGGCCACGAAAAGGATTTCCCTCATCGAATCCCACATCGAAAAAGGGGTGGCCGTGGCCACCGTGGATGAATACCTCCGCGACACCAAACTGCGGATCATGGTCCTGCGGCCCCGCGCCGACCTCCCCGCGTTGCAGCGCGATCCGATGGTCCCTCACTGGGCGGCCTCCTTTGCTCTGAAGCGGGCTCGGGGAAAGCACATTGCCTATGATTTCGCCATGAACACGGCCGATCCGGCGCAGTTGTTTTGTTCCGAGGTCGTTTCCAGCGCCTACCATCATGTGGGCGTTAACCTCTGGGCCGGGTTGTCGCACATCTCCAGCCCCGGAGTGAAGGCCTGGCTGGCGGCATTCGGGGTACGCCATTTCACCACGCAGGAACCGTCGGATCTGGAATATGACCCTCAGCTCCGCGTCGTGGCCGAATGGCGCGATTTTGAGACCTTGCGCAAAGACCGCCTGGATAACGTCGTAGTGGATGTCATGCTGGAAGGGGCCGAACGGGGCGACCGGCTAAAATACGATTGGTATCTCCTCCCCGTCGCCCGCATCATGAAGGCGTACAGCGCCGTTCTGAACTATTTCGGTAAATTCGGACCGGTGCCGGAGGGGATGAGCGCCTCGGCGGCGGCG
>JAAZOE010000259.1 GCA_012797915.1 Candidatus Zixiibacteriota bacterium
ACAACGAGTGGGGCTTCTCCTGCCGCATGGTCGACATGATCAAAAAGATGCTGTAACGAGCCTTCCTGTCGGCCGGCGGGGGATATGCCCTGCCGGCCGCCCATATGGATCGCCTCAGACAGGAGTACCGAGATGAACAAACTGAGCGTACGCGATATATCCTGCGCCGGCAAGCGGGTCCTGGTGCGGGTCGATTTCAATGTCCCGCTGGACAAGCAGGGACGCATCACCGACGACACCCGCATCGTCGAGTCGCTGCCGACGATCAAGAAAATCCTCGACGACGGCGGACGGGCCATCCTTTGCAGCCATCTGGGCCGCCCCAAAGGCAAGCCGGTGCCGGAGATGAGCCTGCGCCCGGTGGCCGAACATCTGGCCGACCTGCTGAAACAGCCGGTCAAATTCGCCGACGACTGCATCGGCCCGGAAGCCGATCAGAAGGCGAAAGACCTGAAGGACGGCCAGTGCCTGCTTCTGGAAAACCTCCGTTTCCATAAGGAAGAGGAAGCCAACGATCCGGAATTCGCCCGCAAGCTGGCTTCCCTGGCGGAGATGTATGTCAGCGATGCCTTCGGCACCGTTCATCGGGCCCATGCCTCTACCGAGGGAGTCACCAGGTATTTCGATAAGGCTGTGGCCGGATTCCTAATCGAAAAAGAATTGAAATATCTCGGCCAGGCGCTGGCCTCCCCGCAACGGCCCTTTACGGCCGTGCTGGGCGGCGCCAAAATCTCCGGCAAGATCGACGTCATCAACAACCTGCTGGACAAGGTCGACAATCTGCTGATCGGCGGCGGGATGGCCTTCACGTTCTTCAAGGCGATGGGCAAGGAAATCGGAACTTCGCTTCTGGAAGAAGATAAAATCGATCTGGCGAAACAGATTCTGGCTGCGGTCGGCCGAAAGAAAGTCAACTTCATGCTGCCGGTGGATTGTATCGTCGCCGATGACATCAAGGAAGACGCCGCGGTTAAAATCGTCGGCATCGATGCCATCCCGGCCACCATGAAGGGCCTCGATATCGGACCCAAGACGCTCGACCAATTCTCGCGCGTCCTGCAGAACTCGAAAACCATCGTCTGGAACGGCCCGATGGGCGTCTTCGAAGTTGAGAAATTTTCGCTCGGGACGGTCGGTCTGGCCGGGCAAATGGCCCAAGCAACCGATCACGGCGCGGTGTCGATCATCGGCGGCGGCGATTCGGCCGCAGCCGCGGCCAAAGCCGGTGTCGAAAAACGAATCACCCATATTTCGACCGGCGGCGGGGCCTCGCTGGAGTTCCTGGAAGGGAAGACCCTGCCGGGGATAGCCGCCCTGACCGACGCCAAGGTCAAGGTCTAAGGAGCCATCGTGAGACGCAAAATTATCGCCGGCAACTGGAAGATGCACAAAACCATCGTCGAGGCCACCGCCTTGGCCTCGGCAGTCAAGAAGGAGGTCGGGACTCTGGAGCACCCGTCCGTGGTCGTCTGTCCTCCATATACCGCTTTAACCGAGGTCTCCATGGCGCTGAAAGACAGCGAGATACAAGTCGGCGCCCAGAATATGCATCAGGAAGACTCCGGGGCCTTCACCGGGGAGGTGTCGGCCGAAATGGTATTGACAAGCGGATGCAGCTACGTTATATTGGGTCACTCTGAACGAAGGACTCTTTTTTCAGAGACCGATCAGCTGGTCAACGTCAAGACCAGAAAGGCTTTGGCGGTCGGGCTGACGCCGATTGTCTGCGTCGGGGAAACCCTGGCCCAACGCCAGGCCGGGCGGATGGAACAGGTGATCGAAGAGCAGTTCAATGGCTCTCTCGAGGGCCTGTCCGCCGATGAGATCAGGCGGGTCGTAATCGCCTACGAGCCGGTCTGGGCAATAGGCACCGGCCAGGTGGCCACGCCGGAACAGGCCGAGGAAGTCCACCGTTATATCCGGGGGCTTCTGACGAGGCGGTACGACCAGGCCACGGCCGAAGAAATCGCGATCCTGTACGGCGGTTCGGTGAAAGGATCGAACGCGGCCGGATTGTTTGCGAAGGAGAATATCGACGGGGCCTTGGTCGGCGGCGCCAGTCTGAAGGCTGATGAGTTCGTGGCGATTGTGAGGGCGATGATTTAATCCGGAGGCATGACTTGTTTAACTTGCTGGTGTTTATTCATGTATTGATCTGCGTGGCGTTGATCATTGTCGTTCTGTTGCAGTCCTCGAAAGGCGAGGGCTTGGCCGGCGCGTTCGGTGGCGGCGGCATCACCGGCGCGGTTTTTGGCGGCCGGGGAGCGGCGTCGTTTCTCTCCAAGGCGACCAGCGTGCTGGCCATTGTCTATATGGTTTCCTGCCTGGGGTTGTCGTTCCTCTCCACCGGCCAGCGGGCCTCAACCGAATCAACCGAGGTAAAATCGGCCGTAACCGAGGCCGTCCAGAAGGAGGCCGCGGCCCAGCAACAACAGGCGGCCCAGCAGGCCCCCGCGCCTGCCGGCGATCAAAGCGCCAACCCCGAGGATATCTTCAACCAGTCCGCGACCGGACAGCCGTCCGATTCCGGTAAATAAAGACTGCTATATTGCGGAAGTGGTGGAACTGGTAGACACACCATCTTGAGGGGGTGGCGGAGCAATCCATGCGGGTTCAAGTCCCGCCTTCCGCATAAAAATCGATAATCCCTCGATCCCCGATGATTCGAGGGATTTTTTTATTGCCGGAAACCATCTCTTTCTTCCAGCCAATGGCGAACCTGTGCGCGGATTGGACAATTTTCTGTCTGTCGATCATTAAAACTCAATCCCGTCCAGCATCCATCCGATACTAGTAGCAGGGCCGGGACGACGGTCAGAACCTGGGTCACTACGAAAATTCTTCGTGTCACCGTGACCAGACCAAGACGTTCCCGGCCTTTTCTATTTGCCCCGATTATAGAGTCCGTCGACCTGTCCGGTCACCCTACCGTTTTGACTTGACTTGACCGCGGTTTCGGGCCACCTTCCGCTATATTTTCACGGGCCGGAACGAACATGAAACGATATATCGAAAGCCATCCCCTGCAATGTGTCCTGATTGTCGCCCTGCTGGTGCGCCTTCTAGCGGCCATATTTTCCCAGGGGTATATTCATTCCGATGACCATTTCGATACCATCGATGTCTCCTATGACTGGGTCCGCAACGGTCTCTGGGGGGAGGACGGCCACCTGCGCTGGAAGAACGAGTCCGCCGCCGGCGTCGGCCGGTTCCCGCTCTATACCTTGTCATTGTACGCTATCATGAAAGGCTGCCAAGGCGTCGGCATAACCGCCTTGGACCGGATGATGTACGTTATCCGCGTAATTCACGCCCTGCTGTCGCTTCTGCCGGTCTGGGCGATTTTCCTCATCACCCGAAAAGTCACCGGGAAAATCTCCTGGGCGGTCTGGGGCGGCTTGGCCGCCGGACTTCATTTTGCCCTGCCGTTTCTGGGGGTCCGCAATCTGATTGAAATGGTCGGCGGCGAATTCTGGATCGCCGCCATCTGGTTCCTCTATCGGTACTCGGATGATAATCAGGCGCGCTGGCTATTCTGGGCGGCCGTTTTCTCCGGTCTGGCCTGGATGATCCGTTTCCAGATGGCCTTCGCCGTCGCTCCGGCCCCGTTTATCCTCTGGTATCAGACCCGCCGTCTCCAACCGGCGGTTTGGTTTTCGCTGGGGGTGGCCGGGATGATTCTGTTGTCCGGCCTCGTTGACCTCTATTTCTCCGGCGTCTTCGCCGCCTCCACTCTCAACAACCTGCGGATCAACACCGGTTTATCCGCCCGATATGACACTATTCCGTTCCTGTATCCTCTTGTTTTATTGGTTTTCTTTATCCCGCCATTCTCGTTCATCCCCGCGATTCTCGCCTTTCGGCCGGGATTTTGGAAACGACACCTGCTGTTGTGCACCACGACCGCCGTCTTCATCGCCGCTCACATGCTCCACGGCAACCAACAGGAACGGTTCATGATTCCGATCGTGCCGGCCTGCCTGTTGATCGTCATCCTGGCCCTGTGGGATCGGTATCACACGCGCGGACATATTCTCAGACCCGCCTGGTTGGTGACCGTTCCGGCCGGCCTGGCAATCATCGCGAATCTGTACCTCCTGCCATGGACGACAACCGCCTACCCGCATAAAGGATTGATCGAACCGCTGATTTGGCTGGAACGGATGGACCCGAAACCGAGAGTCCTGCTGGTGCAGCCGGATATCAGGAACTGGATGCCGGTCAATTATGCCGGTTTCGAGGAGCTGAGACGGAAATCGGTCCGTACCTGGCCGCAGATCGATACCCTTCGCCCGGAGGAACAGGGGCCGAAGGCATTCGATCTGTTCATCCTTTATCCGGTCAAGGGGGGGGACCGGCAGCGCTATCTCGATTCCCTGAATGTGCGCTATGGCCCAATGACCCCGGTTACAAAATTCGAATCATCCTGGTATGACCGGATGATGCATCGGCTGAATCCCCGCCATTATGCCGCCTATGAGGCCTGGGTGTATCGCCGGGCCGATGAGGATGCTGTCGGGGAAAGATAAGGGCAATCAACGCCCGATATGTCTGGCGATAAAAGCGGAGAGGCCCTCTTCATACAGCCGGGCTGACTGCAAAAATCCTTCGTTATGGGAACCTTCGAGTTTCAGAAACTCTTTCGGTTCGTTGGCCGCTGCGAACAGCGCCTTGCCGTGTGCGTACGGCACCAGGCCGTCGTCCGGACTGTGGGCGATCAAAACCGGGGCGGTGACGTGGGCGATGGCTGCCAGATTGTCGTATTGGTAACGGGAAAGCAGACGGACCGGCAGATACGGATAATGCCGGGCCGCGACATCGGGCAGGGAAGTAAAGGATGACTCCACGATCAACGCCCCCGGCCGATGATGCGCGGCCAGCCAGACGGCGACCGCTCCTCCCAGAGAACGCCCGAGCACGACGACCGTTCTCGGGTCGATCCCTCTTTTCACCGTAAGGTATTCCCAGGCCGCTTCCGCGTCGCGATAGGTTCCCTGCTCCGAGGGCTTCCCCGTACTGCGTCCGTATCCCCGATAGTCGAAAATGAATACGGCCAGGCCCATCCGGTGGAACTGAGCGATTGTTTCCAGCCGATCAGCGATGTTGCCGGCGTTGCCGTGGCAGAACAGAACCGTCGCTATGGCCGCATCGGCCGGGCTGAACCAACCGTCGAGCTCGATCCCGTCCTCGGTGTTCAGCGTGACGCTCTCGAATTCCAACCCGATCTGCTCCGGGGTTCCCTGAACCTGCCGGGTGGGGCAATACAGCAGTTTGTCCTGGTACAAATAGACCGCGGTCAGGGCGACGGCGGCCAGCACCGCGATGACGGCGATGAACAGCATGAGCATGCGCACTACCCTCGTCGTCCAACCAATCCGGTGTTTCCGCACTGATCTTCCTTGCCGTTACCCCTGCCGAGGACCTGGATTATCATATGATAAGATACGCGCCTCCGGTCGGAATTCAAAGCCAAACATCCGGTTTTAATTGACGATCGGTCGGAGAGGCGGTATGCTATCGGATGATGATTCTCCTCCGGCAATGGATGGTGTGGACGGCCGTGACCGTCCTCGCGCCGGCCGCGGTCGGGTGGGGGCAGGCCCCGACAGCGGCCGATTCGGCCCGCGAAATCTGCATCACCCTCGACGACCTTCCGGTGGTCCGCGTGCACGATCCGCACCTGCGTCTGCAAATCACCGAGAGGTTGTTGGTCGCTCTGGACACATTCGGCGCACCCGCGACCGGATTCGTTGTCGGCCATAACCTGATGCCGGAGGAAAATCTCCTGCCGTTATGGCTGTTGCGTGGACACACGTTGGGCAACCATACCTACGATCATCCCGACATCAACGACCTGTCGTTGGTGGAGTATCTCAAGGATATCGAAAAGGGACGTGACGCCATTGAGCAACTCCTGATCGACGCCGGGCAACCCCGGCGGTATTACCGTCCGCCGCTGCTCCATTATGGCGCGACCGCCGCGGTCAGAGACAGTCTCGCGGCCTATCTGGCCGCGCAGGGATACCTTCTGGCGCATGTGACCGTCGATAATGACGATTACCTCTATAACGTGAAATATGAAACGCTGATCGCCGGCCCCGATTCCATCGACCTTCCTCGGCTCGGTCGGGAGTTTATCGAGCATATCAGGACGCAGTTGGAATCAGCCGAAACGCTGGCGCAGAAAATCGCCGGCCGACCAGTCCGGCAAATACTTCTACTTCACGCCAACCAGCTCAACGGCCGCTTCCTGCCCGATTTGCTGGCGATGATTCGGGGGAAGGGGTACCGATTCATCACCCTCGATTCGGCCCTGGCCGACCCGATCTTCGCCCAACCGGATCCGTATATCGGGCCGAAGGGAATATCCTTCCTGGAACGTCTGGCCACTCCCGCCCTTCCCGTTCCAAGCAAGACTCCGCATGAATCGGACCCGTAAATTCTCCGAAAGACTTCGGACCGCGGGATCAATGATTTTCTGCGCTAAAGTCCTCCCCCCTTCGGCCATTGCCACGGCCTTTGCGGGTCTCCCTACCGATGACCTACCCGCTGACCGCACTAGCGGTCTACTTGTCTGGAATATATGCGCTTATGAATCGTGGGCGATGGTTTCGGCCGTCTGCATCCGGGCCGTGTATAACCATGCAGGGGAAGCGATTATTAGTGATTTTTTTCACAATAGCCCCTTGACTTTGACCGACACAACGTAGATATTTGAATCGGTTAAAACCATGCGCCCGCGGCGGACGGCGACCGTCCGCTGGAAAGACGATTTCGAAATGTTTGCGGTTCAACCAACTGAGGATTTCGTCGCCATGTCACAACCGGTGCCGTTCCGTTACCCCGTCTTTTCCCGGCGCATTATCATCGTCGTCGGCGGTTTCGGCAGCGGCAAGACCGAAGTCTCCGTTAACCTGACCAAATACCTCGCCGGTATCGATCCGATCCCTCCGGCCATTGTCGACTTGGACCTGGTCAACCCTTATTTCCGCTCCCGCGAGGCGGAGGCGGAAATGGAGGCGATGGGGATCAAGGTCATCGTCCCGCGGGGCGGGAATTTCTTCGCCGATCTCCCGATTCTGCTTCCCGAGGTCAAAGGCGCGGTCGAATCCGGAGCCGGCCGGGTGATCCTCGATGTCGGCGGAGACTCACAGGGGGCGCGGGCGCTCGGTTCGTTGTCGGATGTCTTTCCGCCTGACGGATACGATATGCTGATGGTTCTCAACAGCCGCCGTCCGTTCACCGGCGACCTTGCCGGTTGCTGCAAAGTCATGTCCCGGATCGAGGCGACGGCCAAAATGCGGTTTACCGGCCTCATCGCCAACAGCCATATGATCGAAGAAACCGACCCGGAGGTGTTGTGGGAGGGATATCATCTGGCGCGGGAGGTCGGCCGCGAGATGAACCTGCCGCTGGCGTTTCTCAGCGCCAAGCGGGAAGTGCTGGAGCAAATGGATACGACTGGGTTGAATTGTCCGATCCTTCCCCTGACCCGGTCGATGCTCAAACCGTGGGAGAAAAAAACCGGCCCCACCGGGCTGTAACAAGATAAAGGTGGATTCATGCCTGGCGTGAGAATAGACAAGAACTACTGCAAGGGATGCGAGCTGTGCGTCAAAGCCTGCCCCATGCAGATTTTGGGAATGTCCAAAGAGATCAATCTCAAAGGGTATTTCTTCGCCCAGCTGAAGGAGCCGACCAGGTGTATCGGCTGCCGCATCTGCGCCATCGTTTGTCCCGACGTGGCCATCACGGTCCTGACGCATGGGACCCAATTCGCTCTGTTTGAGTATTGATGGGGAGTGCAGAGATGACCAAGAAACTGATGAAAGGGAATGAGGCGATCGGCGAGGCGGCCATAGCCGCTGGCGCTATCAACTATTTCGCCTATCCGATCACCCCCCAGAGCGAGGTGGCCGAGTACATGACCTGGCGGTTGCCGGAGGTCGGAGGGGTGTTCGTGCAGGCCGAATCGGAAGTGGCCGTGGGGAACATGCTGCTGGGTGCGGCCTGCACCGGCAAGCGGGTCTTCACAACGTCCTCCAGTCCGGGCATCAGCCTGATGATGGAGGCGATGTCCTACATGGCCGGCGACCATCTCCCGGTGGTGATCGTCAACATTACCCGCGGGGGGCCCGGCCTGGGCGGTATTCTTCCGGCGCAATCCGACTATTTCCAGGCCGCCAAAGCCGGCGGCCATGGCGACTATCATGCCATCGTGCTGGCCCCCTCCTCGGTGCAGGAAGCGGTCGACCTGATGATTCTGGCCTTCGATCTGGCCGACAACTACCGCACCCCGGTGATCGTCATAGGGGACGGGATGATCGGGCAGATGATGGAGTCGGTGGAATTCCCGGCCAAGTACCGCGAACCGGTCAACCCGGAAACCAAGGACTGGCCGCTGACCGGAGCCAAAGGTCGCAAGGCGCGCGTCATCAAATCCCTGTTTTTGGATCCCAAACTCCTCGAGAAAAACAGCTTCGACCTGGCTGCGAAATACAAGGTCATCAAGGAAAAAGAAGTCCGTTGCGAACTATATAAGGTCTCCGACAAGAACCGTCTTTTGATCGCGGCCTATGGAACCATGGCCCGTATCTGCCAGACGGCCATCGATGAACTGGAAGACGAAGGGATCAGCGTTGGCTTGTTCCGGCCTATCACCCTGTTCCCGTTCCCGGAAAAGGAAATCTTCCGGGAAACCGCCAAGGCCAATATCCGGGCAGTCCTGACCGTCGAGATGAGCATGGGCCAGATGATCGAAGATATCGATCGGTGTATCAAGGGGAAGAAACCGCTGGATTTCTACGGACGAACCGGCGGCATCGTCCCGACCCCCAACGAGGTCAAGGACAAGGTGCGGCAGATGCTGGCCGCCAAGTAAGCGGAAACCTGAGGTTAATATGGCGATAGATACCAATGTCATCTTCAGCCGCCCGAAAGCGCTGAGCGAAAACATCACCCATTACTGCCCCGGTTGTACCCACGGCGTCATTCATCGCCTGGTGGCCGAGGTGCTGGATGAGCTCGGCGTCCGCGAACGGACCGTCGGCGTGGCCCCGGTCGGCTGTTCGGTGCTGGCCTACAACTATTTCGCGGTCGACTTCATCGAGGCCGCGCACGGACGCGCCCCGGCGACCGCCACCGGATTCAAGCGGATCCGCCCGGACATGATCGTCTTCACCTATCAGGGGGATGGCGATTTGGCCTCTATCGGCATGGGGGAGATTGTCCATGCCGCCAACCGCGGCGAAAAATTCACGACCATCTTCGTCAACAACGCCATCTATGGCATGACCGGCGGGCAGATGGCCCCGACCACCCTGCCGGGCCAGCGGACGACCACCTGTCCGCAGGGACGGGATGTCTCCCTGGCCGGCTATCCCATCCGTATGGTGGAGTTGCTGTCCGGCCTGCGGACCCCGGCCTATCTGGTCCGCGTCTCCGTCCATTCGCCGCTGCATGTGGTGGCCGCCAAGAAAGCCATCCGGCGGGCGTTTCAATTGCAGGTCGAGGGACGCTGCTACTCGCTGGTGGAGGTGCTGTCCACCTGTCCAACCAACTGGGGGGTCGCGCCCACCACGGCGACGAAATGGCTGGCCGACAATATGCTCGGATACTATCCGCTGGGGACCTACAAAGACCCGGATCAGGAGGTGCGGTGAGATGAGCAAACAGCTCGAAGTCGTCATGGCCGGATTCGGGGGACAGGGCGTCATGACCGCCGGACAGCTTTTGGCCTATGCCGGCATGGAGGAAGGAAAACAGGTGGTCTGGATTCCTTCCTATGGCCCCGAAATGCGGGGCGGCACGGCCAACTGCACGGTGGTCATTTCCGATGTCCGCATCGGTTCCCCCATCATCAACAATCCCCTTTCGGCCTGCGTGTTCAACCGTCCCTCGCTGGACAAATTCGGGGCGATGCTGCGGCCGGGCGGGTTGCTCCTGATCAACAGCTCCCTGATCGATGTCGCCAGCGGCCGTACCGACATCACCGAAATTCTGGTTCCGGCCAACGATATCGCCATCAAGGCCGGCAGTCCCAAGGTGGCCAACATGGTCATGCTGGCGGCCTATGTGGCCGCGACGGAAGTCGTATCCTTCGACACCCTGAACCGGATGCTGGAACTGAAAATGGGAAAGAAGAAAGACCTGCTGGCCGTCAACCACCGCGCCTTCGAAGAAGGCCGGGCGCTGACCGGCAAGGTTTTCACGATGAGGTGACCCCATGGCGTGCGATATGGCCAAAATACAGGAAATCATCGACCGTAGTCCGCAAACCCCCGGATCGCTGATCGCCGTGCTTCAGGATATCCAGCGGGAGTTCCATTATCTGCCCTGCGAGGCGCTGCAGGCGACGGCCGCGTCGCTGCACGTGCCGCTGAGCAAGGTCTTCAGCGTTTCCACCTTTTACAACGCCTTCAGCCTCAACCCCCGCGGCGAACGGATCATCCGCATCTGCCAGGGGACGGCCTGTCATATCAAGGGCGCCGACCTGATTCAACAACAGCTCACGTCGGGCCTGGGAATCAAGCCGGGGGAAACCTCGCCGGACATGAAGTACACGCTGGAGGTGGTCAATTGCCTCGGCGTCTGCGCCATGGCTCCGGTGGTCGTTGTCAACGACAAAATTCACGGCGGCGTCCGCTGCGACAAGGCGTTCAAACTGGTGACAAAGGACTGACATGCGTATCGATTCCATAGAAAAGCTGGAAAAGTGGCGGAAGGAATGCCGCCGGACCTTCGAAGCCCGCAAGCGCAAAGTCATCGTTTGTCTGGGCGAAGGATGTCTGGCCAACGGCTCCGAAGAAGTCTTCAACGAGTTCAAGAAGCAGGTGGCCGAAAAAAAGATCGCCGATGTCACCGTGGAATCGGTGGCCAAGACCGGCTGTCACGGTTTCTGCGCGTTGGGACCGCTGGTGATCATCGAGCCGGACGGCACCTTCTACACCAAGGTCGGCAAAAGCGATGTCGCCAAGATCGTCGACAAGACCTTGGTCGGGCATGAGCTTATCGACAAGCTGTTGTACACCGACGCCAAAACCGGCGAAAAAGTCGCCGATTACGCCAAGATTCCGTTTTATGCCCGCCAGCAACGAATTTCCCTGCGTCACTGCGGCACCATCGACCCCCACAAAATCACCGACTATATCGCCATGGGCGGATATGCGGCGCTGGGCAAAGCCCTGACCGCGATGACCCCGCAGCAGGTGATCGACGAAGTAACGAAATCCGGGTTGCGCGGCCGCGGCGGAGCGGGGTTCGCCACCGGAAAGAAATGGGCCACCTGCGCCAAGGTGCAGTCGGATATCCGCTATGTCATCTGCAACGGCGACGAGGGCGACCCCGGCGCCTTTTCCGACCGCACGACCATGGGCAGCGACCCCCATTCGGTGCTGGAGGGGATGATCATCTGCGCCTATGCCGTCGGGTCGCATCAGGGATACATCTACGTCCGCGAAGAATACCCGCTGGCGGTGGTCACTCTGCAGAAGGCGATCGACGCCGCCCGGGAACATGGTCTGTTGGGCGAAAAAATCCTCGGTACCGATCTGTCGTTCGATATCAAAATCAGCCGGGGCGGCGGCGCCTTTGTCTGCGGCGAATCATCGGCCCTGATGCGGTCGGTGGCCGGCGCGGTCGGCGAACCGCGGGCCAAATATATCCGTTCGGTCATCAAGGGTCTGCACGACCGGCCGACTGTTCTCAACAATGTCGAGACCTACGCCACCGTGCCGGCGATCATCGAGCGCGGGGCGGATTGGTTTGCCGGCATCGGCACCAAAAAGAGCACGGGCACGAAAGTCTTCTCCCTGGCCGGCAAAATCAAGAATACCGGCCTGGTGGAAGTCCCGATGGGGATCACCCTGCGGGAGATCATCTTCGATATCGGCGGCGGGGTGCCGGACGGGCGGAAGTTCAAGGCAGTCCAGACCGGCGGACCATCCGGCGGCTGTCTGCCGGAAAGCAAGATCGATCTCCCCGTTGATTTCGACACTCTGACCGAGGCCGGCTCGATGATGGGTTCCGGCGGCATGGTCATCATGGATGACCGCACCTGCATGGTCGAAGTCGCCCGGTATTTCCTGTCATTCCTCGTTTCGGAATCGTGTGGCAAATGCGTCCCCTGCCGCGAAGGGCTCTATCAGCTTCGGGAGCTGTGCGCCAAGGTCTGCGACGGCGAGGCCACCGAAGATGACCTGGCCCTGATGGAACGGCTGGCCAAGACAATCCAGGTCGGCTCCCTCTGCGGCCTGGGACAATCCGGCCCCAATCCGTTTCTCAGCACCCTGCTCTATTTCCGGGACGAATACCTGGCCCATATCCGCGACAAGAAATGCCCCGGCGGCGTCTGCCGTAAATTGATCACGTATAGCATCACCGACGCCTGCACCGGCTGCATGGCCTGCATCAGCGTCTGCCCGGTTCATGCCATCACCGGGGAAAAGAAGAAACGACACGTCCTGGATACGAACCTGTGCGATCGGTGCGGGTCCTGCTACGCCGTCTGCAAGTTCGAGGCCATAGAAATCAGTTAAATGGGATGATGATATGGTACAGATGACGATAAACGGCAAAGTGGTCAAGGCGACCGAAGGGGAGATGCTCCTGGCCGTCATCCGCCGGCAGGGGATCGATGTGCCCGCCCTGTGCGACCACGCCGCCGTGGAACCGTGCGGCTCCTGCCGCATGTGCCTGGTGGAGATTACCCGCGAGGATTGGAACGGCTGGAAGAAATATGTCACCTCCTGTCTGTATCCCTCCGAAGACGGCCTGATCGTGACCACCCATACGCCGGAACTTCAGGAGATTCGCCGGAACATCCTGGACCTCTATATGGCCCGCTGTCCCGGATCGGAACTGATCCAGAAAATGGGCGAGGAGTACGGTCTCACCCGGACCAGCTTCAAGACCATCCCCGAGGGGGATAACTGCATCATGTGCTACGCCTGCACCCGCATCTGCGAGGTGCTGGGTCGGAGCGCAATCTCCGCCGTCCGCCGGGGACATGCCAAAGTGATTTCGGGACCGTTCGGCGATCCCCCGCCGGATTGCATCGGCTGTCTCAGTTGCGCCCATATCTGCCCCACCGACGTCATCGAGTGGCACGACCAGGACGGCGTGCGGGGCATCTGGGGCCGGACGTTCGACTTGATTGCCTGCCAGCAGTGCGGCAAGACGATCATCACCCGCGATTTCGCCGAATACCTGAAGGAAAAACGGCAGATTCCGGCCGACTACTTCGACATCTGCGATGACTGCAAACGCGTGGAGCTGGCCCGGAAAATGGGCGGCCTGGTCGATCAGGCCAAGGAGGTGGCGTCATGATGTTTCGATATACGGTTAATCCCGCCCTCTGCACCGGCTGCCGGACCTGCGAACTGGCCTGCGCCTTCACCCATACGCAGGAACAGAAACCGGGACGGAGCCGGATTTATCCCATCGCCTACGGCCCGGACCGGTTCGTCCCGGTCACCTGCCTGCAGTGCGATGACGCCGCCTGCGTCAAGTCCTGCCTGTTCGACGCCCTGAAGCGAAACGAAACCACCGGGGCCATCGAACTGGACAAGGACCGCTGCGTCAATTGCCGGGCCTGCGTCGCCGCCTGCCCCTTCGGGTGTGCGCTGATCGATGACGTCCACGATGAAGTGGTCAAATGCGACCTCTGCGGCGGCAGTCCGGCCTGCGCGCGGTTCTGCCCCACCAAGGCGCTGGTGTATAAACGGATCGCCTGAGGCCTGTGCGCCGCGGTTCAAAATGTCGAATGTGCCTACGAACGCCGGCTGTACATCAGCCGGCGTTTCCATAACCACCCAATGGAAGAGTGGTTGACGACGCCGACCGATTTGTATACATTGCCGCCGAACGGTGTTATACTGATGCTTGAGAATGGGGAGGTTCAGACGTGCCGGTGATAGGGAACAGGGGTTGTGGAGTCGGCAACTTTCGGATCGGATTGGTACTGCTGGTCGCGATTCTGGGGGCGGCCCTGATACTCTCCTCCTGCGGCAAGAAGGAGGAAGCCATTGACGTCTCCAAATACTCCGCTTGGAAGCTGTACGCCTACAGCCATTTTAACATTCATTATGACCCCCGCTCATC